>JBGPAN010000521.1:0-3456 GCA_041480785.1 Bacteroidota bacterium
AACTCTTCGCATGGTACGGCCACGCTGAACAGGTACTGTTTGCACCGATGTGCGAATCGTCGCAGCAATTTCACCTTGATCCTTTTTACGGCGTTGCAGAGATTCTGAACCAGGAACGAAACGAGGTGAACGAAGGAGAATCTGGCGAGCTCGTCGGCACAGCTCTTTGGAACTACGCTGTGCCATTCATTCGTTACCAAACGATGGATGTCGCGACAAAGGGTGCATCCGCGTGTGCGGAGTGCCGAAGGAATTTTCAGCTCCTCGAGCGCATTGACGGGAGGTTGCAGGAGTTGATACTTTCGTCGCTGGGAAAATACATTTCCATGACGCAAATCAACATGCACTCCCCGGTGTTTGACAACGTTCATCAATTTCAGTTCCACCAGCGGACGGCGGGAGAAGTCACGTTCAACATCGTTCGGGGTCCGCACTACAGCGAAAAGGATTCCGAAAACATACGCCGTGAGTTGTCAAAAAAGCTTGGGGAGGATATCAAACTCCAGTTAGAGTTTGTTGACCAAATCCCAAGAGCGCAGAATGGCAAGTTCCGTTTTCTCATTCAGGAGTTACCGTTAAGGTATGGCGACCGGAACTGATCTGGAACGATACTATCGCGACTGCAGGGTAGCGGTATACGAAGGAGACGGTTCGTACTGTTCTCAGCCTCCATACCATCCATCCGTTCAATACCCGGAGTATGATGGCGCGCTCGGTCTCACCAGTGAAGTCAATCCTGCCTACGAGGGCGTTCGCGAAGCGCTTCTGCTGCTTGGACTCGACGCAACTCGTGCAGGGACCAAGGAGTGGAACCCCCTTGGGGAGGTTATTCACCCAGGCGACACTGTCGTTATCAAGCCGAATTTCGTCCTCAGTGATCACTACCGCGGCGGCAACCTCTTTTCGTTGATTACCCACCCTTCCGTTCTTCGTGCCGTTGTCGATTATACATTCATGGCCTTGCACGGGAAAGGACGGATTCTCATTGCAGATACGCCCCAGATAGATTGTGACTTCCAGGAATTGCTGGAGCGGACAAAACTCCCTTCGATTCAGGAATTGTACTGGCAAAAGCACAAGTTCGATATTCCAATCATCGATCTCCGTCAAGTCTGGTTCAAGTACGAGAATGAAAATTACCTCGCAAGCCAGGAACGTCGTCATCCATTGCCCGGCGATCCCTCGGGAAGCGCGCTGGTGAATCTGAAAGAACAAAGCGCATTTGCGGCTGTGAGTAATACGAATTTCTATGGTGCGGATTTCAATCGCGACGAGACAATTTCGCATCACACCGGAGGAAGACAGGAATATCAGATTTCAAAGACGATTCTGGGTGCAGATGTGTTGATCTCCGTTCCTAAACTCAAAGTTCACAAAAAAGTCGGGGTCACCCTGAATGCCAAAGGTTTTGTTGGAACGGTGACCAATAAAAATTTCCTGGTGCATTTTACGCTGGGATCGTCTGATAAAGGAGGAGACCAATTTCCCGCGCACCTCCTCAACAAAAGGGGACAGGCAATCGTGTTCGTGCAGCGCTTCTTGTACGATGCCTTGCTTTCGAAGAAAAGCCCGCTCGCGAACAAGGTTTTCCAAGCGTTTTATGTCCCATATCGAAAGCTCATCAAACCCTTGCTCGCCAACGTGAACAAGACCATTGCGCTCTATGATGGGGGAAATTGGCACGGCAATGACAGCGCGTGGAGAATGGTGTCAGATCTTTCGAAGATCCTACTCTACGCCGATGGCGAAGGAATAGTGAAGCCGACTCCACAGCGAAGGATCTTCTCGATTGTCGACGGGATTATCGGTGGGGAAGGCAACGGCCCGCTCTTTCCTGATGAGAGAAAAACAGGCATTATCCTCGCCGGCCGCAATTATCTTGCCGTCGACATTGTCGGTGCACGTCTGATGGGATTCGAACCGACGAAACTTCGATGGGTGAACGATCTCCTCAGACAGAAATCGTTCGAGTTCTTTCTCAAAGACATCTCTGATATCCCAGTAGCCAGCAGGAATGCCCAATACGTCCACATGTTTGAATCGAATGATAGACTGTTGTCATTCAAGCCGCACCCAGGATGGGTAGGCCACATAGAAAGAGGATAAGTTTCTCCTGATGTGCGTCGACAAGGTGTCTATGGCAACATCGGTCGAAGCACGCGTTCCGTTCCTCGATCACCGACTGATGGAGTATTCGATGACGATTCCACAGCAGTTCACGATCAAGAACGGCGAACAATGTTCACGCGGTTCTGGAACCTGCAATTCGCCGGGTTCGATCCGATACGCCGGAAATATCCCGCCGCAACCAACCGGCTGAACCAGAAGTTCCTCAGCCGCCGGTGGGGGCTTTGAATGGTCATCAAGGGAACGAAATAACCGAACAATCGAAAAACTCTATGCCGCTGAAGATTCTGCATATCGTCGGAGCACGTCCACAGTTTATTAAATACTCGCCCGTTTCACGCGCTCTTGAAGCTTTTCATGCCACAGTCGACAAACCGATCAACAGTGTGCTTGTTCACAGTGGCCAGCACTATGACTACACGATGTCCCGAGTATTTTTCGACGAGCTGCAGATTGAGGAACCGGCTCATCACCTCGGCGTCGGTTCTGGGGGACACGGCCAACAAACTGCCGCCATCCTCCAAAAGACCGAAGAAGTCATTGAACTGGAAAAACCCTCCGCTGTCGTCGTCTATGGCGATACCAACACGACACTCGCAGGTGCCCTAGCAGCGGCGAAGATGCATATTCCTTTGATTCATATTGAGGCGGGCTTGCGCAGCTACAACAAATCGATGCCTGAAGAAGTAAACCGCATCGTAGCAGATCATTCGTCGACAACGCTTATCTGTCCAAGCACAACTGCGGTGAGAAATCTCTCTCGTGAAGGATTCCAGAATATCGCTTTCGGAGGTGATTTGGTACCGCTCCAAAGCACCCTCTCCAGCCTTGGCTGCGCGTTGTCCGTCGACAAACCGCTCGTGCTCAATACAGGCGATCTCATGTACGACGTGCTGCTCTATTCAATTGCCGTTGCTGAAAAGCGGTCGGATGTTCTCTCGCGCCTTGGAATTCAACCAAAGGAGTACTCTCTCTTCACACTTCATCGGGCCGAAAACACCGACACACCGGATCGACTGGCATCAATGCTGGCCTTCGCTTTGAACGCATCCCCACAGCCACGCGTTCTTTTCCCTATGCATCCACGGACCAAGAAGACCTTGGAATCGAAGGGGATTCGGATCGACAGCCGTTTCCTCGTTGTGGAACCCCTGAGCTACTATGATATCCTGGTGGCCCTCAAGAACAGCGCACTGGCCTTAACCGACTCCGGCGGACTGCAAAAAGAGGCATACTGGCTTGGTGTTCCTTGTGTGACATTACGGGAAGAGACAGAATGGATCGAGACCATCGAATCCGGCTGGAATGTCCTCTATCATCGATTCGATG
>JBGPAN010000522.1:0-3445 GCA_041480785.1 Bacteroidota bacterium
CTTTTGAATGATCGGGTGTTCGTGCTGGAGTGATTCCAGAACTCCAACATCGGTCGAGAATCCTGTTTTGGTTTTCTTGTACGTCGGGAGTTTGAGTTTTCTAAACAACACCTCGCCGAGCTGCTGCGTGGAATTGATGTTGAACTCATATCCAGCAAACGCATGAATCTCCTTGACGAGCGACACAAGGACTTGTTCCAGATCCTTCGACATCTTCTTCAAGTACTCGACGTCAATGCCGATTCCCGCTCGCTCCATTCGGGCGAGCACTGCCACGAGGGGGAATTCAAGGTCTTCGCAGAGTTTCAACATCTTTTGCGCAGACAGCTTCTGATGGAGCTCTTCATACAACCTCAAGGTAGTATCAGCGTCCTCACAAGAATAGTCCGACAAAGACTGAAGCGGCACATCCCAGATAGGCTTCTGTTCCTTCCCTGATCCCGTCAAATCGGTGAACGATACGGTCTTGTACTGCAGATGCTCCTTCGCAAGAGCGTCGAGGCTGTGCCGTCCGTCTGCGCGCAGGATGTAGCTGGCGATCATAGTGTCCACAGCGATGCTCTGAGCCCAAACGTCATATTGAGAGAGCACAAGCATGTCATATTTGATGTTGTGGCCGATTTTGCATATTCGTCGATCTTCAAGGATCGGCTTGAGATGAGTGAGAACATCGGCCAGGTTCAAGCCAGTTGTCTTATCAGTGTCGGACGGCTTATTGAAGAGATCGCCAATTTCAGCTGCGAAACTTGGTTTGATTGCCACGAAGAACGCTTCTCGTGGCTTCATGCAGAATGAAATGCCGACGAGCTCGGCATTGAGTGAATTAACAGAAGTCGTCTCGGTATCGAAAACGAATTGTTTGGATTTCTTCAGCTGAGAGCAGAGCGCTTTGAGCGCTTTCAGATCCGTTACAAGTGTATATGTGTGTTTGTCGCTCCGAATGTCAGAGAGCTCGACCTCAGGGGGAGGGAAATCCATCTCCTCCGGTGGTTTCGGCTTTGTTGGTGCGCTTCGTTGTAGTCCCTGGAGAAGAGCTCGAAATTCCAGTTCACGAAAAAGTTCTGCCAGTTTTTCGGTGTCTTTTTGCTCAGCCTTTAATGTGTCGAAATGCACCTTGAGAGGGACCTTTGTATCGATGGTGACAAGTTCTCTTGAAAGGAAGGCCAGGTCCTTGTTTGTTTCGAGCTTTTGCCTCAGGCCTTTCTGCTCGATCTTCGAGATGTTCTTATAGAGATTTTCGATGGAACCGTACTCTTGAATGAGCGGTATGGCGGTTTTCTCTCCGACGCCGGGCACTCCGGGAACATTGTCCGACGAATCGCCGATCAGGCCAAGCACCTCGATGACTTTCTCAGGAGGGACTCCAAACTTCTCCTTCACGGCGGTGATATCAACGATTTCGACATCGGTGCCCTGGCGACCGGGTTTGTATATCTTGACTTTGTTGGTCACCAGTTGCATGAAATCCTTGTCAGCGCTGACAAGGAACGCGAGCGCTCCTTCGCTCTCGGCGTGCCTGGCCAATGTCCCGATGACATCGTCGGCTTCGAATCCATCCATCTCGAGCACCGGAATCCTGTAGGCACGAACGACATCCTTGATGATCGTCAGCTGTGACACAAGGTCCTCCGGCATCTTCTGACGGGTGGCCTTGTACTCCTTGTATGCTTTGTGTCTGAAGGTGGGTGCACCCGTGTCGAATACCACGGCAATGTAGTCCGGAGACTCGTCGGTAAGGATGCGATTCAGGAACGTGACGAAGCCATAGACTGCACTTGTTGGCTGTCCTTTGGCAGTGATCAGTGGCCGCTGGATGAAAGCATAGTACGATCGATAGGCAATCGCATTGCCGTCGATCAGGAAGAGGCGCTTAGAGGTGCTCATAATCGAATGTAAGTTGCATTCTCACCGGAGGCAAGCGCTTATGAGATGGCGTTAATCGGTGGCACTCCATCCTCGGGCTGCAATTGTTCAGGGCCTTTCCCCAGTTCTTCGCTTCCCCTCATATCAATGAAAGACGTTCTTAGGAAAAGGAGGGAAGCCGTGAGCAGTGCACCAGTCGCGAAGAAGTTCGCCCGGAGCCCCGTCGCTGCCGCAATGTAACCGCCTGTAGTTGGGCCAATCACGTTGGCAAGAACTTGGGAACTTGAGGCGATGCCCATGATTCCGCCACGCCTGGACGGTGAAGAGTGCTTGCTGACATAGGAATACAGCGATGGGAGTATCCCTCCCACACAAAAGCCTTGCAGTGCCCGAAGAACAAGGAGTTGATACGCATGAACGACGAACCCTTGAGCGAAGCAGGAAACCGCCGCTCCAGAAATCGCAATCGTCAGGTTCTTTCTGTAGCTCTTCGTATCATTGCGCTTTCCCCACCACGGAGACGAAATGACCATGAATACACCTGTTATCGAGAAGATTGCTCCCGCCAGTGTCGCGATGCGAGTCGTGACAGGCTCCAGGCTCTCGACATAGAGGGCGAAGATCGGTTGCACGATCAGCAGGGCAACCTGAGAAAGAAAAATCAAGATGAGCGCTACTCGGATTGGAGGAGATTCAAAAGCGGAGCGAAGGTTGCCTGCCAGCGTGTGTTTGATTTTCGCTCTGTCATACTCTCGTGGTGGTTCTTTGACATATCGCAGAATGAGAATGCCCGAAATCGTGCACAGGGATGCCACAATATAGAAAAGGGGGCGATAACCAAAAGTGTCTGCAAGGGATCCGCCGACAAGCGGGCCGATAACGCCGCCGCTTGCGGAAGCAGTCTGAAGCAGACCGAGAGCATACCCAGTATGCTCCCTCGGAGTGGAAGTTGAAACAAGGGCGAGTGCGGCCGCGATGAAACCGCTCAGTGCGCCCTGTAACATGCGGAACAGAAAGAGCATCTCCACATTCTGCGAGAGTCCGATAAGAGCCTGAGAGATCGCTAAGCCGAACACGGCCCGAATCACCATGATGCGTCGGCCGTACCGATCTCCGAGAAGTCCCCAGATCGGTGTTAGAAAGAACGAGATGAAGAACGGGCCGGAGAAGACATAACCGCTCCAGCGTGCGACATCATCGGGAGCGGTGACACCGAGAGTTTGAACGTAGAATGGGAGAAACGGGACGACGAGACTCATCCCCATCATAGTGATGAACTGAGCTACCCAGATGATGTAGAGCGTCCGACGCCACGGTTCTGGCTTTTTTAACGGCATTGAGATTGTCTGTACGATGAACAGGATGGAGTGTAATATACGGAAAGAGTGAAGTCAAAGAAAACGATTGTTGGTTTTGCTGAGAGTGAGTCGTACATTGGTATCAAGTACGAATGAAAAAGTCCAACGTATATTTCCTTCTCCTCTTCCAGCAGCTCATCGCGGGCGGCACGCACATCGTCGCGAAAGCCGTTGTCGCTGACATTGACGCGGCGACTCTGACGTTTTTTCGGACGGTCATCGCA
>JBGPAN010000523.1:0-3444 GCA_041480785.1 Bacteroidota bacterium
GTCACCGACTTCCTCAATAAGGGAGATTGTCTCGTTGTCAACGAGACTAAGGTTTTCCAGGCGCGCCTGTTTGGGAAGAAGGAAAAGACCAACGCCAAGATCGAGGTGTTCCTTCTGCGCGAGCTGAACGCGGAAGACAACATTTGGGATGTTATTGTCGATCCGGCGCGAAAAGTCCGTATCGGGAACAAGATCTTCTTTGATAACGGAAAGCTGTGGTGTGAGGTCATCGACAATACGACATCACGCGGTCGGACAGTCCGGTTTAATCACAAAGGTGATTTCTTCAAGATCATAGAGCGGATCGGCATCACGCCATTGCCGTACTACATCAAGCGCGATGCGACGGACAAAGACAAGGAATCGTATCAAACGGTGTATGCCCGTGTTCTCGGCGCGGTTGCGGCACCGACGGCCGGGTTGCATTTCACAAGACCTCTTCTGAAGAAGCTTGAGAACAAGGGTGTGAAGATCGTTCCGATCCTGCTTCACGTCGGCCTGGGTTCGTTCCGTGCGGTGGAGGTTGAAGATCTCACGAAGCACAAGATGGATTCGGAGTACTATGAGATTTCTCTCGAAGCGGCCCATGCGATCAACAAAGTGATTGACAACCGGCGCAATGTCGTCGTCGTTGGTACGAGCACTTGTCGCGCTCTCGAATCCAGTGTGACGTCCGACGGTCATCTCAAACCGTCAAAAGGGTGGACAGACAAGTTTCTCTTTCCGCCGTACGATTTCAAGATCGCTGACAGGCTGATCACGAATTTTCACCTCCCTGAATCGACGCTCCTGATGCTGGTCAGCGCATTCGCAGGCCACGATTTTGTCATGAGAGCATACAAGAAGGGGATCAAAGAGGGATACCGCTTCTACAGCTACGGCGATGCGATGTTGATTCTCTGATGCGCCCGGGCCTCATTCGCATTCGGCAGACAATAAGTGTGTGAAGTCTCCCATGTGAGCTCAATTGTATGTCAAAAACAAGACCAAAAGTTCTCGTCATAGTTCCTGCCGCAGGTGCGGGAAAGCGGCTTGGCGGATCGGTGAAGAAGCAATTCCTGATGCTTAGCGACAAACCAATTATTGCTCATACATTGCAGCGATTCGAACATTGCTCCGATGTTGATGAAATCGCGGTCGCTGTTCCCGAACAACAGATCTCGGAAATGGAATCTATCGTCTCACGGTACCGGCTCCATAAGGTGAGCATGGTGACTGTGGGAGGAGAGAAGCGGCAGGATTCGGTCTACAATGCTCTCCGAAGGCTGACCATCAATCCTTCTGACATTGTCATGGTGCATGATGGCGTGCGACCGTTCATCGAGTCGAAACGCGTTTCCCATGTTATCCGGGCATGCAAAGACCATGATGCTGCAGTTCTTGCTGTGCAGCCGAAAGACACCATTCGCCGGTCGCGAGGTGGGGAATTCTTTGACCAAACGCTCGACAGGAACGCATTGTGGCTGGTGCAGACTCCACAAGCTTTCAGAGGCTCTCTGCTCATCAAGGCGTTCAAGAAGGCGAAAGAGGACAAGTTCTATGGAACAGATGAGGCGGTCCTCGTCGAGCGAGTGGGTGTCAAGGCAAAGATCGTCGAAGGATCGTACGATAACATCAAGATTACGACTCTGGAGGATATCGAGCTGGGACAGCTGATCCTCGAACGTTGGAGAACCAAAGGGCTTCTCTGATTGTAGACCGTATAAGCTTGAATTGTATTGCTTCTGAGAGGTGGAGTCCATACATTTATAGTATGTTTTTGTGCTGAAAAAACGAAGGGGTCTTGCGAATGGTCAACCTGGCGATCGTCATCCTTTTGAGCTATGTTATCGGATCCATTCCGACGAGCATTATGCTCTCCAAGTGGATCCATGGATTTGACATCCGCACAAAAGGAAGCGGAAATGCCGGCGGAACGAACGTCTTCCGTGTCCTCGGATGGAAGTCAGGCGTATTTGTGATGTTGGTTGACATTGGGAAAGGCGTCCTCGCCACAGCCGTGATCGCGAGGCTCTTCTGGGATCCGACGCTGCCTTTCTATAATAGGACTCCTTTTGACGATTTCACGATCATCCAGATGATATGCGGCGGGGCTGCCATCGTCGGCCACATCTGGACGCTCTTTGCGGGTTTCAAAGGAGGCAAGGGGATTGCCACGGGCGCCGGAATGCTTCTCGGCATCGCACCGACTGAATTTGCAATCTCTATTGGAGTCTTCTTCCTTGTTTTCTGGGTCTACAAATATGTTTCCCTCGGCTCAATCGCTGCCGCCGTCGCGTTTCCAGTGTCCCTCTTCGTACGTCACAACATTTTTGGCGATGAAGTCGCGAGCTATCGTACACTGATTGTCTTCAGCCTTTCTGTCGCCATCTTGCTGCTCTACTCGCACCGTGCGAACATCAAGCGGCTCTTGGAAGGGACCGAAAAGAAAATCTCAGGCTTTGCTCGCAAGAAGGCTCAGGAGACGAGCAGCCAGCTGTAGTCAGAAACAGCCGATCCCCTCGACTAACCCTCATCAACTCGATTCGCGGAGACAACGACCCGTCCCATGAAAATCTCTGTCCTTGGTGCCGGCAGTTGGGGTACGACGCTGGCGTTGGTCTTGCTGCAAAACAACCACGAGGTGACTCTCTGGGCCTATACCCGTGAGCAAACTGATTTGCTGCGGGAACGCCACGAGAACCCCGAGTTCCTTCCCGGTATACCGCTCCCGCTGAACCTCAAGTTCTCCAACGATATTGAAGCAGCCTCCGAAGGTCGGGATATGATCGTGACCGCAGTCCCTGCCCAGTACCTTCGTTCCGTCCTTCAAAAGATCGCACACCTCGATCTTAAACACACGGTCATCTGCAACGTCGCCAAAGGGATCGAAAACTCCACATTGATGACCATGTCCGAGGTTCTCCTCGACGTGCTCCAGCATGAGAGGAAAGAGAATCTTGCGATCCTTTCGGGCCCGAGTCATGCCGAGGAAGTTTCCCGACAGATCCCAACAGCGGTCGTCGCCGGTTCGTTCAAGCCAAAGACCTCAAAGATCGTCCAGGATGCCTTTATGACAAAGTACTTCCGTGTCTATGTCAATGATGACATTCGCGGAGTGGAACTTGGGGGCGCGCTGAAGAACGTGATAGCCATTGCCGCAGGAATCAGTGACGGGGCCGGATTCGGCGACAACACGAAAGCGGCGATCATGACATGAGGAATCTATGAGATCACTCGCCTCGGTGTCAAGCTGGGCGCACAGCCTCGCACGTTCGCGGGCCTTTCCGGTGTTGGGGACCTTATCGTCACCTGCATGAGCCATCACAGCCGCAACAGATATCTCGGTGAGCAGGTCGGAAAAGGCCGACGGCTCGACGATGTCCTGAAAGAAATGGTGATGGTCGCGGAAGGTGTTGCCACTGCGAGGTCCGTTCGCGAACTTGAGAAAAAGTACGATATTGA
>JBGPAN010000524.1:0-3441 GCA_041480785.1 Bacteroidota bacterium
AACAAAGAACTTGAAGCATTCTCTTACTCCGTGTCGCACGATCTTCGTGCTCCGCTCCGCGCCATTGACGGCTTCTCCCGAGTTGTCTTGGAAGAATATGCGAACAAACTTGATGCTGAAGGCTGCAGGCTCCTGAATGTCATCTGTGCAAACACGAAGAAAATGGACGAACTGATCACCGACATGCTCGATCTCTCACGCGTGAGCAGAAACGAGATGAATCTCTCGCGCGTCGATATGAGGACGCTTGTCAATTCGATCTACCACGAAATCGCGTCGCCTGAAGTTCAGAAGCAGTTTTCTTTCTCAGTCGCGCCTCTTCCTGATGCTTATGGCGACCCGTCTCTTGTGAGGCAGGTGTGGAGGAACTTGATTTCCAATGCGGTGAAGTTTACTGCGCCCAAGGATGTGCGCAAGATCGAAATCGGTGGCCATACCGACGAGGGAATGAATGTCTATTTCATAAGAGACTCGGGCGTTGGATTCAATCCTCGCTATTCTCATAAGCTGTTTGGGGTGTTCCAGCGTCTGCACAAGGCAGAGGAATTTGAAGGGACCGGTGTCGGACTCGCCATTGTTCAGCGTATCATTCACCGTCACGGCGGAAAGGTCTGGGCCGAAGGGAAGGTTGGGGAGGGAGCAACATTTTGGTTTTCGATGCCAAATAGGCAATAGGGAATAGTCAATAGGCAATAGGGAATGGTCAATAGGTAAAGAGGTGGGTTATGGAAAATTCAAAGAAGAAAATTGAGAGCCACAGGGATCTGCTCGTGTGGCAAAAAAGCATGGATTTGGTGGAGGCAATCTATCGAATTACTCAGAAGCTTCCATCGCATGAGCAATTTGGCCTGGTATCTCAACTTAGAAGAGCGGCGGTTTCTATCCCCTCTAATATCGCGGAGGGGTATGGCAGACAATCGAGCGGCAATTATCGGCAATTCCTCTCGGTAAGCAGAGGCTCACTCCTCGAATTGGAAACACAAATCGAATTGTGCGTGAGACTGGATTACTTGACTAAAGCGGAAACAGCGACCGTTATGAGTGATATCACAGAGATCAGCAAAATGCTCACATCGCTCATATCAAAAATCAAATAAGCCGTCATGTTCCCTGTTGCCTCATACCTATTGCCCAATCACATTTATTGATTCCAAGGGTGAAGCGGCTGAGACAGAAGTATGGATTGAGTTTGCGCATGCTCATGGGTACATCGAAGAAGAAAAACGAAAATACATCTTAGATAAGTATGATGAAGTAGGGAAAATGCTAAATAGTATGATCAATCAACCGGAAAAGTTCTGTTTCTAGTTGCTCCATACTTCATACTCCTTACTGCATACTGTCAAAACAATGCTCACATCGCTCATCGCAAAAATCAGATAGCGCACATAATTCCTCATGCCCATTGCCTATTCACAATTGCCTATTTCACTATTGCCTTATGCCTATTCCCTCATTATCCAAAGGAGCCACCTCATGAGTAACAACAATATCGTTGAAATCCTGCTCGTTGAAGACAATCCCAACGACGCGGAATTGGCTGTCAGAGCCTTGACGAAACATAACCTTGCCAACCATCTTGTGGTGGTCACCGATGGCGAGGAGGCGCTTGATTTCATCTTCGCGCGTGGTAAGTACAAAGAGCGAAGGATTGAAAATGGACCGAAAATCATACTCCTTGATTTGAAGCTTCCCAAAGTCGACGGACTTGAAGTGCTGAGAGCAATCAAAGGCGATCCGAGAACAAAGATTATTCCTGTCATCGTGCTGACATCTTCGAAAGAAGAAAAGGACATCGTGGAAAGCTACAAGCTGGGGGTCAACAGCTATATCTTGAAACCAGTCGATTTCGACAAGTTCGTGGATGCCGTTAAAGAAATTGGATACTATTGGCTGCTTTTGAACCAATCGCCGATAAGATAGTCTATTGCGAACCGCTTAGTTGAGGGTGAAGACATGAAGAGCCACCAAGACGCGAAGGCACGAGGTGTGAAAAGGAAATTCAAAGTGCCTCTCATCAAAACAGGCATCAAGAGGATTATTCTCTAGATCCTTTGTGCCCTCGTGACTTTGTGGCTGAGTATTTGGGATCTCTTGAGGAAAACTATGGGAAAAGCGAATCCGTTGCGCATATTGTTTGTCGAAGACCTTCCGTCTGACGCAGAATTGGCGAAGAGGGAGATCCAGAAGAGTGGACTCAGATTTGAATCACAGAGGGTGGACACAAAGGATGCATTCCTCAAGGCACTGGAGGAATTTCGACCCGACGTGATTGTGTCAGATTATTTGATGCCCGAATTCGATGGAATGCAGGCGTTGAAGCTCTCGCTGGAACACGACGCGTCGGTTCCTTTCATCGTCTTTACGGGCTCCATGAACGAGGATACGGCTGTGGCGTGTATGAAAGCCGGGGCCACAGACTATATCGTCAAAGAGCACATTACTTTGTTGCCTTTTGCAGTCAATGAAGGGCTCGTGCACAAGAAGGCACGATTGGTGCAGCAAGAGGCCGAACGGACGTTGCGCGCGAGCGAGGAGCGTCTGCGGTTCGTCTCCGAAACGACAGGTGTCGTCCTTTATCGGCTCAAGTACGAGGATATGAAGTACGACTACCTCAGCCCGGGAATCAAGGTGCTGACAGGCTATTCGGCCGATGAAATTAATACTCTCGGCTTCGGCATTCTCATCCAGAAGACGGAGACGAATCAAGGCTCCCGCGTGAGTGTCGATGATCTCCGAAAAAGGAGAGAGGGGGGTTTTGGCGGGGACCTGCATTCGGATCATCTGCTCTCCACAAAAACGGGAGAATCGAAGTGGGTGCGTGATCACTCCTTCCCGTGGCGCGACGCCGCTGGAGTGATCATTGGGTCCGTCGGGATTCTGCAGGATGTTACTGAAAGCAAAGCGGCGGAAGAAAACCTCAGGAAGCTCTCGAGCGCTATTGAAATGACAGCGGACAGCGTCGTCATAACAAACAAGGACGGAATCATTGAGTATGTGAATCCCGCATTTGAGAAGCTGACGGGTCACACGAGGGAGAGCGTGCTGGGCAAGACACCGAGAATACTGAAGTCGGGGTTGCAAGGTCTAGCGTATTATCAGGAAATGTGGGCAACCATTCTTTCCGGCAGCGTTTTCCATTCGGAAGTAGTCAACAAGAACAAGAAAGGAGAGTTGTTCCACGAAACAAAAACCATCTCTCCAATATTTGATGCAGATGGTACCATTACACACTTCGTCGCGATCGGAGAAGATATCACCGAAAAGAAATTGTTGGAGCAGCAGATTCTTCGATCGCAGCGCATGGAGAGTCTTGGAACGCTTGCAAGTGGCGTGGCACATGACTTGAATAATATTCTCGCTCCAGTTCTGCTTTCGGTTGAAATTCTGAAGAACTCCGCAAAGGACGAAAACAGTAAGAAGACGCTCGAAACACTGGAG
>JBGPAN010000525.1:0-3440 GCA_041480785.1 Bacteroidota bacterium
CGACGTGCGGGCAATGGAGGACAAGAGCATCGATCTCTGTCTCTTCAACGGGTCGATTCGCAACTCCGAGAACGAAGAAATGGCGCATCTCCTGCGCGCGAAGTCGAAGGCGCTTGTTGCATTCGGCTCCTGTGCACTGGAAGGAGGCATCCCAGGTCTTGCCAATCTGACGACGAAGGAGGATATCTGGCGATATGTGTACACAGAATCGCCGTCCACGGTGGTGCACGACGGCGGAGTCTATCCGCAATCACAAACGACGATGCAGGATGGAAGGATCGAAATCCCCGAAATGTGGAACACCGTCAAATCGCTTGACCAGGTCGTTGATGTTGAGTACTACATTCCCGGATGTCCGCCACAACCAGAACAGATCTGGTCTGTCATCGAGTATATTCTCAGTGGGAAACCGCTGCCCCCGAGCGGTACAGTTCTCGGCGCGGGGGACAAGACATGCTGCGACGAGTGCGCGCGCGAGCGAAAAGAAAAGAAGCTGAAGAAATTCTACCGGCCGTTCGAGATTGAGACGGATCCACATGAGTGTCTCTTGGACCAGGGTGTCATCTGCATGGGGCCTGCGACACGCAGTGGATGCGGCGCTCTGTGTACGAAGGCGAATATGCCCTGTCGTGGGTGTTATGGTCCGCCCCCGAATGTCAGCGATCAAGGTGCGAAAATGGTGAGCGCTTTGAGTTCGATAATCGACGCTCATGAACCGGAAGAGATTGAAAAGATCCTCGACGGGATTGTCGACCCCATTGGCACATTCTACCGATTTTCGCTACCTCACTCGATTCTCCGGAGGGTTGAAAAGCCATGAAGCACATCAAGATAGATCCCATAACTCGACTTGAGGGACACGGAAAAATTGACATTTTCCTCAATGAGGATGGGGAAGTTTCGAACACATACTTCCAGATACCGGAATTGCGCGGCTTTGAGCAATTTTGTGTTGGGAGACCCGTTGAGGAAATGCCACGCATAACGACACGAATCTGCGGCGTATGCCCGGAGGCACACCATATGGCTTCAGCGAAAGCGTGCGATGCCGTGTTCCATGTCGATCCACCGCCGACGGCGAAAAAGCTTCGTCAACTCCTCTACAATGTCTTCTTTGCGGGGGACCACACATTGCACTTCTATGCATTGGGCGGTCCGGATTTTGTCGTCGGGCCAACCGCACCTGCTGCCGAACGGAACATTTTGGGTGTCGTCAAGAAAGTCGGACTCGAGGTCGGCGGTAAGGTGATCGAGATGCGGAAACGAACCCAGGAGGTGCTGAAAGTCTTGGGCGGCAAGCAGACACATCAGGTAACATCGCTCCCGGGTGGTGTGAGCAAAGGCATTACGGCAGAAGAAGCAAAGCAGATCGAAGAGCACTGTAAGTGGTTCGTGGAGTTCGGCAAGTTCACAATTCAAGTGTTCAACGACATCGTCCTGAAGAACAAGGAATATGTCGATCTCATTCTTTCTGATGCGTTTGCTCAGAAGACATACTATATGGGGCTTGTCGACGCAAACAATCGGGTGAACTTCTATGACGGAAAGGTGCGTGTCGTTGATCCCGAAGGAAAGGAATTTGTCAAATACTCCCCGAATGAGTATCTCGACAACATCTCTGAACATGTCGAGTCGTGGACCTATCTCAAATTCCCCTTCCTGAAAAAGGTTGGCTGGAAAGGGCTCGTGGATGGCAAAGAGAGCGGGGTTTATCAAGCCACGCCGCTTTCGAGGCTGAATGCTTCAGATGGGATGCCGACTCCGCTTGCCCAAGCTGAGTACGAAAAAATGTACTCAACGCTTGGAGGAAAACCGGTACACGCTACGTTGGCAACCCATTGGGCTCGTGTCATCGAACTCTTGAGTGCGGCGGAGATGGCGCTTGATTTAGTGCGAGATCCAGAGATCACTGGGACGAACATACGGACGATTCCAACGGAGACTCCGACAGAGGGTGTCGCCATCGTGGAGGCTCCCCGGGGAACGCTAACGCATCACTATGCAACGGATGAAAAGGGGATTTTGACAAAGGTCAACCTGATCGTCGGCACGACGAACAACTACGCTCCTATCTCAATGTCGATCAACAAAGCGGCACGTGGTTTGATCAAGAAGGGCGTACAGGTAACGGAGGGAACCCTGAACATGATCGAAATGGCCTTCCGTGCATACGATCCGTGCTTTGGTTGCGCCACGCACGCGTTGCCGGGGCAGATGCCGCTGATCGTTCGCATTCATGACGCGAATGGGGAGATCCTGGAAGAGATAAAAAGAAACTAGGTCGAGCGTCAAGGTCGAGTTCTGCGAGATGGTGCACGAGAATCGCTGCTCAATGATCCGCTTTTCAGGGGACAGAAAGCAGCGATTCCCATTTATGGCAACGCGGTGCTCTCAGAGAGGGGATTGGCGACTTCTCCGATTGCGTCCCTTGGGAAAGAGAATTATCATTGTGCACAACCAACACTGAGTTTCACGAAAACCTCTCCAGCGTTTCTTTCCGCGGGCTATCGACATCATTCCCTCTTCGGGTGTGAAAGGAAGGAGCACGTGTCGAATACTAAACAGGACGTTCTCACCTGCGATGACTGCAAGAATGAAGTGGCACGGGACGATGAGTTCTGTCCCAACTGTGGTCGTGCTTTCGTCGACAAATTGAAGTGTTCAAATCACGCTGATGTCGAAGCCTCAGGCGTCTGCATCATCTGCTGCCTGCCGTTCTGCAGAAAGTGCGGGGGAAGGGTCAATAAGGTTTTCTTGTGCAGTGATCATGAAGACTACGAGATACTCGAGGGGCGGGCGAGAGTGTACGGTGTCAGCGACGAGGTTACGGCGCAGTATGCACAGGAGTGTCTCAAGAATGGGGGGCTGCATCCATTTCTGTACTCACGGAAAGCCAGTCCACTTTCGCTCGGCGGGCCAGACCACACAACATTTCGGGCTTCCGGCGAGTATGACGGGCACATCATCAATGAGGTCAAGGTGCTTGTTCCTTGCCAGGAGGTGCTCCGGGCAGAGAAACTTCTGAGGGAACTTGAATTCAAGACGAAGTAAGGTGTTCGAACAACGGACAGAAGGAAATCCTTTCAATGAAAACGTCGCAGTCTGCAATTCAGGAAGTCCTCGCGCAGCGCACGCTGGCTCTTGTCGGCGTTTCGAGGGGTGGAAAGAAAATCGGTAACGGAATCTATCGGGAGCTCAAAGGGAAAGGATACAAAGTGTTTCCCGTGCACCCCCAGGCGGAGAAAATTGAGAACGATCCTTGCTACCCGAGTCTAAGCTCGCTGCCGGAAAAACCCGGGGCAGTTGTGATCTGCGTTCCTCCGGCTCAGACGGAACAAGTCGTACAGCAGGCATTCGAAGCTGGCATCACGAGAGTGTGGTTGCAGCAGGGAGCGGAATCATATGCCGCGATCCTTTTTTGCGAGAGCCACGGGATGACG
>JBGPAN010000526.1:0-3418 GCA_041480785.1 Bacteroidota bacterium
CCAGAGGAATCCCTCGGAGACCTTGACCGTCGGTGTCACGATGACAGTATCATAGACTTCGTCGATATAGTATTTGTTGAACAAGAACCGATGTACACCTGGATACTTTCCTTTCCAGGCATCTGCAAGCTCAGAGCGGCGGAGGTAGACAACGCGGGCCAAATAGATCCCCGCAGCGGCGACGCCGACAGACAAAACCATCAGCAAATACTCCGTGATCTCGACAGGACGCGGGTCAATGCGAAGCTTTTCGTATGCGGGCGCGAAAATAGGTTCAAGCCACTGTTCGATGGAATTGCCGCCGAAAAGGGATGCAGGAATTCCAACGAAACCGCCGACGATTGACAGGAAAGCGAGGATGACAAGCGGAATAGTCATCGTCTTCGGAGCTTCATGCGGATGGAGATCGGGTCCGTAGCGCTTCTCTCCTTCGAAGGTCAGGCTGACCAGTCGGAACATATAGAAAGCCGTCAATGCAGCGCCGATGACGCCAATAGCCCAGAGCCCGATCGAGCCGTACTCGCTGCTAAAGGCCTTCCAGAGAATTTCATCCTTGCTGAAGAATCCGGCGAACGGCGGGATACCTGCGATGGCAATTGCTCCGATGAGAAACGTCTTGTACGTCGTGGGCATGTGATGCTTGAGCCCACCCATTTTCTGGATGTCCTGCTCATCGTGCATCGCATGGATGACCGCACCCGATCCAAGGAAAAGGAGCGCTTTGAAAAACGCATGTGTCAAGACGTGGAAGATGCCTGCCGAGAACGCAGCGACGCCCATGCCGAGGAACATGTAGCCGAGTTGGCTGACCGTCGAATACGCCAGAACTTTTTTGATATCATTTTGAACCAATCCGATCGTCGCTGCCATGATTGCCGTCAACGCACCGACCACGGCCATCACATGAAGTGCCACGGGGGCCAAAGCATAAAGGACAGAGCATCGTGCAACCATGTACACGCCGGCCGTCACCATCGTCGCAGCATGAATCAATGCGCTGACAGGGGTCGGGCCCGCCATCGCATCCGGCAACCACACGAAAAGAGGGATTTGGGCGGATTTGCCCGTGGCTCCAAGAAACAGGAGGAGGCCGATCCAGACCATCGCGGTGTTTCCTTCGCTGATAACCGACGCACGGCCGAACACGGCATCAAAATTCAGGCTCCCGAAGTTGACGAAAATGAGCAACATCGCTAGCAAAAATCCAAAATCACCAATCCGATTTACGATGAACGCTTTCTTTGCAGCATCGCTTGTTGTGGCAGTGCCCGGTTTGTATCCGCCTGTTTCGAACTTGCGATCATGCCAAAACCCGATAAGAAGATACGAGCAGAGTCCAACTCCTTCCCATCCCAGGAACATCAGCAGGAAGTTGTCCGCGAGAACAAGGTTTAACATCGCAAAAATGAACAGGTTCAAATAGGCAAAGAAACGCCAGAACCCGGGGTCTCCGTGCATATACCCGATCGAGTAGACGTGAATCAGGAACCCAACCCCCGTCACGATCAGCGTCATCAAGATTGAAAGCTGGTCGACCTGATACGCCACTGACACGGATAATGACGAAGATGTCCCGGTGAAGGCCGAAATCCACGTGAACAAGTCGACGACATGCTTGCGCTCCTCGGGATGCATGCCGAGCATCGTGACAAACAACCCTACGGCGAGGAGGAATGAAAGGCCGACGGTGCCGCTGCCAAGAATGCCGAGGAGCTTTTCATTCTTGATCCTCGAGCCGAACAGCCCAAGGACGAGAAATCCCAACAGAGGAAAGAGAACAATCAGAGGTGTGTAGGAGAACATAAGAAATTGGTTCATTTGTTCATTGAACCATTGAATCATTGGGAGAAACATCACTGGGTCAATGAGTCAATGGTGCATTGATTCAATTGCTTTATCACCACTTCAAGATATTGATGTCATCGATATTGACCGTTTGCTTGTTACGAAACATCGAGATGATGATTGCCAATCCGATGGCCGCCTCTGCGGCGGCGACCGTCATCGCGAAGAACACAAGCATCTGGCCCGTGACGTCACCGAGGAACGCGGAGAACGCGACCAGGGAGAGATTGACTGAGTTCAGCATCAACTCGATCGACATGAACACAATGATCGCATTGCGCCGCGAAAGCACACCCACCACGCCGATGATAAACGTGATCGCACTCAGATAGAGATATGACTGGAGTTCCATGAGCCTTAATTGAGTTTTTTCTTTGCGAGGACGACGGCCCCAACGATTGCCGCAAGCAAGAGCACAGAAGTAACCTCGAAGGGAAAGAGGAATGTTGTGAACAACTGCATACCGATGTTCTCTACAGTCCCAATCTCTGTCGCCTTTTCAAACTGCGATGGCGGCAGGTTTGTCTTTGAGTACGCAAACACGAAGATCAGCTCCATCAGCACACCGAAACTCAGCCCAGCTCCAACGATTTTTTTCCATGAGAATTTCTCATTCAGCTTCTTCTCGTCTCCAAGGTTCAGAAGCATGATGACGAAGACGAACAGCACCATGATCGCCCCTGCATACACGAGGATCTGGATGAAGGCGATGAACTGCGCGTGGAGCGAAAGGTACAGGCCCCCAAGAGCAAAGAAGTTCAGAATGAGATACAACGCAGACATGACAGGGCTTCGCCGCGTCACCATCATCAGGGCCGAACCCACCGAAACGGCGCCCAGAAAATAAAAAAGCAATGTCTCGAGAGTCACGGACGGTTTGAAGAAGTTGTTGGTCGACGATGTTTTCTGGTTACAATGTCGTACGGTGCAACAGATGCTACGGCGTGCGAATCCAGCGAATGAGCTCTGGAATCGTGGGACGCTTTCCATATACCAATATTGCGATCCTGAAAATCTTTCCCGCCACCCACATCATCCCAACCGACGACACGATCATCAACCCGATGGTTGTCAGAATTTCCCAGGTCTCAGGCATCTGGATCGGGATTCTCATCACCATAACTGTCGGCGTGAGGGGCGGAATGAATGACAGGATTCTAATCAACGGTGAATTCGGATTCTGCATAGCTGGTAGCGCCAGGACGATCGGGAAGACCAGAAAGAGAGTCACATAACTGGTAATTTGTTGTGCTTCCTGTTCGGTAGTTACCGGAGAACCGGCAGCGACGAAGATCGCCGAATACAGCAGGTAGCCGAGCACCAAATACACGGCTGAGAGGAGCAGATTCTCAAGCACAAACATGTTCGTTCCAGTTTTGAGCGAGAGCGCCAGACCGATGGAGCCCCAGATCAGAATCTGGAGAATCCCCAATCCGCTGAGGCCGAGAATCTTGCCAACCATCAAATCGCGGGCTGAGCATGAGGAAAGAAGCACCTCGATGACCCGGTTCGATTTCTCTTCAACCACACTTCGTATCAGCAGTTGTCCCGACGTGAGGACGAGGAACATCAG
>JBGPAN010000527.1:0-3416 GCA_041480785.1 Bacteroidota bacterium
GTCTGACGACCTCTGGCGCACATGATTCCATCCTCATTCCCCATCCCTTGCTGACTGCTGCCTCCTGCGTACTGACTACTCCATACATCCTACTGCTTCCTGAGACTACTGACAGTTGTATCATTTCCCGGCATGCGATACATTTCGAACTTTGGACTCAATACCTTCAGCAAGCAGCATCTTAATTATAGCAGAATACGGCACATCATGCTGTCCCGCATACGCTTTGATCTTATTCAAGAGCGTTGTCGGCAACCGCAAACTCAGCACTTTGGTCGGCGTTTCAGGGGGCAATTCAATACCGAGGCTGGCTAACGTCAGACGTTTGTTTCGATCAATATATGATGTGGTATCGTGCAAATCATATACGCGTATTTCATTTTCTTTTTTCTTCTTCATAGACAGTCCGCTCCTTCTTCGATGACCCCCGAACACTGATAATTCTGATTTGTTTCGACCGAATTGTGAATGCGCACATCAAGACTCGATGTGCATAGCTTGTTGCATATGCGATATATCTGGTCTCCTTCGTGGTAGAATGTCGAACATCCAGAAACAGAACGAGATCTTCATCGTAGAACAGGCTCTCAGCTTCGAGCTTTGAGACTCCATGCTTCGACTCATTCTTTTGGATGTTCCACTGATCCCAATCGAACTCCAGTACCATTATGTAGTATACGAAAAAGAGTATGTAGTGTCAAACACTACGTTAATGATCGTTGACCAGCGCTTGTTTTCTCGGTAGATGATAGTTTGCCACGCGCAATTTCCTTCGGCAGTTGACCGACGAGAGCCTTCCCCTCTTCCAGTAGCTGCTTAACGAATGGAGATTTCAGATTCTTAGCCAACTCAGCGACAGTGAAACAGATTGGGGCAAGTATGACACTGAACTTGCGGATTTTCCCACTCGCAGCAAGGGAAAGGGTCCGCTGACCAAAGCTTTAAGGGCAGCCGAGGCCGGGATGGACTGAGAATGGCGAGAAAGTGGGTCAGGCTCGGGAAGATGCCGAGTGAGGTTGCGGTGGCCCACAGATTGTGTCACAGTTCACGGTTCACAGCATACGCTCCCGCCGTTTTCCCTTGAGCCAGCTTACCGCACACCAGGTTCCCATCAGCAAAGCCGCAATTGTAACAAGCCCCTCCCCCGGACTCAGCACGTGAAACACCTTGCCAAAGTATGACTTGATCCAAAACGCGTCGTGGCGCTCGAAGGACATGGCAAGAATGACATGCTGCCAGCTAATCCGGTCAGCGGGACATTGCATTCTCTGTTCAAAGGGCTCTCAAACGAGTTTCGGATTTGATCGACTACTCTTGTGTGGCGATCCGGATCAACTGTAGAGAGTCAAAAAAAGTGAGAGGTAGCTGAGGAGTTTTGAACAGCTGAACGACTTTCACTGCGCAGGGGGAATATTAGAGAAGCTTTATGAAATCATCCACGGTGATACCTGCCTGACGAATGATGGCGCGCAGGGTGCCCCTATCGAGCTCTTTATGGTCTGGAACGACAAGTTGGGCGAACGGCTCCCCTCTTCGAAGTATCATGTGGCTTCCTTCTTGTCGTTTGATCATGAATCCTGCTTTCTCGAGCGCCTTGACACATTCTCGCCCTGATATCCTAGGCAGCAAGCTCATACAGCTACCATGAGAGCCTCGAAGCGTTCCTCCGGCACCTTAAGATGATCTTCTTCAAGTACCAGGATATAGCCGTGGATGGCTTCTTTAATATTGGTGATCGCTCTCTCCCTCGTCTCACCTTGACTGACACAACCAGGCAGACTCGGACACTCTGCGATCCAGTAGCCATCTTCTCCCGGATAAAGCACTACTTGTCTCATATGCGACCTCAAATTAGTCAGTGACTATTCGTGCTATGAAATATCGCGAATCACGGGTTCAGAAGCCAATCCTGCAAATAGTGGAAGAGCGGACAGGTGCAATTTCGCAGTTTTTGGATCACTGCCTGAGATGGCAGAGAGTCAATGAGCACCGGGGAAGGCTTGACGAGTTGAAGATGGGGTCGGCGCTGGCAATATCCCCCGCCGGAGGCGGGCAGGAATAATGAACACCGAATATCCAATTACGAAGTGCGGTCTGGGTGTTCCCCCCGCCTCAACCAACGCACTGCCACCCACGTAGCAAGGAAGAGCAGGGTCATAAGCACAAACCCCTCTCCAACGCTCAGGACATGAAACACCTTGCCAAAGTATGACTTGATCCAAAACGCGTCGTGGCGCTCGAAGGACATTATGAAAGAGAGCTTGCCGTCGACGACAGCGAAGACACTGCGATCCGTTTTCTGCTCAACGAGCATTGCGATCCTTCCAAACAGGCTTCCCAGGAGAACAACCACTCCACCAACCGCCATTGAGATCCGGAACACTTTTCCTAAGACAGTTTCGTACCGAGTAATCCCGGGGGACGCGGTGAGAGAATCTAACCGCAAAGTGCGCCAAGAACGCGAAGGGATATTGATGAGAGAAAGTCCGAATCCTTTCGCTTTCTTTGCGACTTCTTTGCGGTCTTTGCGGTTTGAATTTGTCCCGGCCGCCCCCGGCATGGGCTTTCTCAATCCCATCAGAAGCACGACACCGGCCGCCGCGCCCAGGACATTAAAGACGATGTCATTGAAGTCGAGGTAATTCGTTTTCATCGGATCCATGACATATTGGAGAAACTCATCCACGAAGCCTGCAAACGTTGTGACGAAGAGAATGAGAACCTCACTTCGAAGGGAAAGCCCAAGAAGAAGTGCGAGAACCGCGTATTGAGGAAAGTGAACGCGCTCGATGTTGTTTACGATCAGATAGCGATCCGCCGCGTACATAAGAGCCAGCAGGACAAGCCAAACACCAAAATGCTTTTTCGCTTGTCCCCGATGAACGCGCGCGACTCTTATCCCCAAAGCGAGGGTGACAATGAGCATCACCGCTGAGAGAATATCCGCGTACCGTTGCACCGCATCGTGCCCCCATGGGTCGAGGATGCTGTTGTCAAACCAATCTGAAAAGGGGTGATGAGGGAGCGAGACGGCGAGAAAATACAGCAAAGGGAGAACGCGTACCGCGACGGTCTTGAACTTCATATCATCTTTTCCGCTGAAGCTTGGCTGCAGTATTACGGTTCCTGGATTGCCGTCGATTGGTGCTTGGGGTGCCATCGACCTCAAAGCGTTTATTGGTAGACTACCGACGCAGCGCTTCTATGTCATCTTCGCGCGTGCTGCTGGGCATGTTCTCCGCCTTTCTAGTGCCGTTTCCAAAAAGTAACATTGTGTTTTGATGTCGCTACTACAAATGGAAGCGAGCACGAGCAGGGTGCTGAAAAACAAAACCTCGTCACGTTGAGCGATCCCGAGCGTAGTCGAGGGACGAAACGTCTCAATTGATGCAAATAGCAGGGTTCGACTCCGCTCA
>JBGPAN010000528.1:0-3416 GCA_041480785.1 Bacteroidota bacterium
AGTCATTCCTGTCCCGACTTTCGTCGGGATAAACTCCAGCAGGAATCTCCCGCTTTTGGATCCCGCCATTGAGCGGGATCCCAGAAGGCGGGACAGAACCAAGCCTGAGGCTATGTTCTGGACCCCTTCTTTCGAATCCTTCGACAGGCCCTTCGACAAGCTCAGGGCGGTGCTCAGGATTCGACCCTGAGTGTAATCGAAGGGTCGAAGGGGTGACTTGTGCGTTTTTTTCTCGTTCCCGCGCTCTTGGAGAGCACAGTGTTGGTGTCAGGAATTCCTTCTCCGAAGGAGCCCTTCGGGCCTGACACTCAAGAGCTTCCAGGCCGCTCCTCGTCCGTCAGGACGAAAGTCCTGACGGCACTGAAATGAAGTGTTGAGGACGATACGAGATGTGCTTGACCGGCCTTCTTGATGAGGTGCAGGTGCACAGCACGCAAGATGAAGCAGCCCCATGAACGACCCGGAGAAATCGAGCGATGAATATTGAGGGATTTGAAAAAGCCGTCAACGTGTTCTTTCGGCGTCCCGGTCTCGACTATGCGCGCCAATTGCGTTTGGCTCTTGACGACGATCCGGAGTATTTGAAGTCTCATCGGGATGATATCACGAACGGCGTCAAGGAGTTACTGCGCGACGGCGGGATCTCCTGGGATGACACCGTCCTGAAGGACAGCGCAACAAAGCTAGTTTGGGAAGCGGTGGTGAGGCTGCGATGCGTGGAGAAGGGGAGTGGTGGAAAAGATTCATGAGCTGAGGGAATCGTTGTGGTTGATTCAAGATGCCTCCCCTCATACACGTTCCCCCCTTCTGTGAACGGGGATTCTGACGGACACGGGCGGGATTCGGGAATGACAGGGTTTCGCTTTTGTTCCGGCTAGGTGTGCGTGTGATGGAAGAGCTCTGTAGGACAGATTGACAATCTGTCCTACAAGTACTCACTCCTGTCGGCCAGCCTGCCCGCCATTTTTCTTGACCGCCGTCGTTGTGGCGGTTTCGCGGGGATGAGGTTGGTTTTCCGTCAACCCCAACGAAACAGGTCTGCGGCGAAACAAGAACCTAGTCATCGCCGCGCACGTGTCATTGTGAGCGCTTTGGAAGTACCTGTCATCACGAGCGTTTTCTGCGAAGTCCGACCTTCTTGCATCTTGTCATTGCGAGCGTTCTTTGCGAAGCAATCCGTACTCTGTATAGATTGTCCCGCTCCTGTCCGCGGTCCAGGATCCCGCCACATAGCGAGATCCAAAAAGCGGGAGCTTCCGCTAGTGGGCGGGATTCATAGAGCGGTACTTCGCCGTGCCTCCTTCGCAGTCACTTCTCGCAATGACAAGTACGATTTCGAGGGCCGAGGTAGGTGCCGGGCACCTCAACGTCCTTTCTTTGACGAGCGTCCGAAGCGAGAACAAAACGGATTCCGGTGCAGCACCGCGAATCGCAATGACGCCACTTCCAACCACAAGTGACTGCATAGACCCGTGAACCCCAAGAAAATCCTCATCGTCGACGACGACCTCCTCACCGCTGCCACTCTGATTCAGATTCTTCTCCAGAATGGATATGAAGTGCTCCACGCGGAGGACAAGGACCGCGCAGCCAGAGTGGCGCTGAAGTCCAGGCCGGACATGATCATCTGCAATGCTGAAAGCAAAAAAGTGGATGCACTTCAGTTCCTGAAGCTTGTGCGGCAGGCTCCGCAGACGCGCAAAGCAGCAATACTTTTTCTCACCGATCGCCCGGAGATGCTCGACGGGGAGCCCGGCTTGCTCGGACCGAGACAGTTCCTGATGAAACCTTTCACGCGGGAACAACTTGCGATCGCTGTGCAAGAGAACCTCAAGCACAGCCAGACCAGGCAGAAGTAACTTTGGAAGCCCGATAGAGAATTGCGAGCCTTGTTGCGTTTCAGTCGTGGTTGAGGTAGCTTTGTATGGCAGTTTTTTTTCTTCATCGCCGTGAACGGCAACAACGAACTACGTCATTGCGAGCGTTACGAGACCGAGAGTCATCACGAGCGCTTTTTGCGAAGTGATCCATCTATGTATAGATTGCTTCGTCGTCCCGCCTGAAGACAGCGGGACTCCTCGCAATGACTCCGAGCAAGGTGTCCCGCTCCCTGTCCGTCAGGACCAAAGTCCTGACAGCACAGACAATGCTCCACGATGTTGCGGCAAAAAAGGAGGTTCTATGAAAACGCGAGGCGAGAGATACTTCATACGCCTGCCACGTTTCGGCGCCCGGTTGTATGACAGGTTCCTCTCTGTGGAACCTATTCAAAGCCGAATTGCGGAAATCGCACATGATCTTGTATCAAGGACGGAGAGTGGAAAGTTGTTGGATGTGGGGACGGGACCGGGTAGGCTGCTAAGCGAGATTAACCGACTTAACCCGGACTTAGAGCTATTTGGACTTGATATTTCTGCCTCGATGATTAAAGTGGCACGAAACAACCTGCAAAACATCCGTGCCAATCTTCGTGTAGGAAGCATTCGACATACTGACTATGAAAGCGACTTTTTCACTGCGGTCACCAGCGTCGGAAGCTTCTACCTTTGGGACTACCCGGAGGAATCCCTGGAAGAAATCTTCCGCATCCTCAAAAAAGGTAAATCGGCGTACCTCTTCGAGGTCTATAAAGACATCAACGAAAGTGAGTACCGGAATGCTCTGAGAAAGAATCTCCGTCAGCTGAATTGGGTGCGGAGGCTCGTTGGTCCGTTTGCCCTGCGGAAATCGTTGAAAATGAGCTACCGAACTGAAGAGTTCGTCAGAATCATTGAAAAGACGAGCTTTGCCGGAAACTACACAATAGAAAAAATAGAGTTGTCAGGCATACCAATGTGGGCACGTGTCACACTGAAGAAGATGCCGTCATAGCTTTCGTTGGTGCTCGGTTCATTTGTTTTGCCGCGAGGTAATTGGTCGTATGTCTCAAAGGTCCCCTTCGGGGACTCCTTTGGGAATTACAGCAAAAACAATGGCGTGGTTACGCCAGACTTCAGGCGCCATGAATCGCGGAACAAGGGGCAGTGCAACAATAATCTGCTAATCGCGATAGTTTGGCCTTAATGCGTTTCAGTCGGGCTGAGGTAGCTTTGTATGGCAGTTTGTTCTTCTCGTTCCCACGCTCTACGTGTGAACGATAGTGGTGTCAGGAATTTCTTCTCCGAAGGAGCCCTTCGGGCCTGACGGCACAGAAAATGTTGTTACTCTTTTGTTCGTCCAAAAGAATAACCAGAAAAGGACGGCGAAATCCCCGGCTTCCTTCATGCGGATTTTCAGTGCGTTTATTGACGGCACGCGGCCGATTCAATCTACGTTCTGGATCCCCGCTTACATCGTGCCTGCACGCCGAAGTGCGGCGCACCTGCGTGCCGGAGCACTCCGGTGCGTAGGCACGTTTCGGCACGCAGGCGTGCGGG
>JBGPAN010000529.1:0-3401 GCA_041480785.1 Bacteroidota bacterium
CAGCTGCTCGAATTGGTGCCTTTTCCACTCACACGGCCCATCCTGAGGTCGTGGCTGAGTTACAGGACATCTTGATCTCATTGCTCGGCTTCAACCTGAGCATTTCGAACCCATTCTTGTATATGACGAAGGCAGAGGTCATTTCAAATGCAGTGAAGCTGTTCGGCAAAAAGCTCTCCTTATCCACGAGTTGCTGGAGAGGTTCGCGCGTATCCGGAGGAATGAAACATTGTGGCGAATGTGTACCATGCATTGTAAGAAGAATTGCCGTCGAGAAAAACAACCTTCTGCTTAATGAGTATGATCGGGATCTTTTTGTTGAAGAGATTAGCGCTTTGCCTGATGATGATCGTGGGAAGAGAAACCTTGTCGAATTGATGGAGTTTATTGAGTATTTCGGTGGACGATATACGGACACTGTCATCGAGTCAGCATACCCCGAGCTTACCAATCGGTGCATTGACAAGGCATCAGCTGTGTCTATGTATAAAAGGTTTTCGAAGGAAGCGAAGGTGGTATTATCCAGATATCCAAAGATCAAGAGTCTGCTATGAATATAAAGCATTCGGTACTTGAGCTAGCGCGAAAGAATCCAACTCTTTTCAGATCGCAAATGCAGGCAGGCGATTCCGGGTACTATGGCGGGAAATCCAGATATCGGCTACTTCAACTTGCGATTTTTCACTACCACAAGTCAGGAAACGATCTGAAGGAAGGACTGAGGTATCTGCGTTCGAGCAACAGATCATACGGTTTTGCCAATGGAGCGAAGCTACGGGATCTTGAACAACAGTTCGAATCCTATGTTCTTGATTTCCAAGCATTGGGCACAGCTTTTGTAGAAAGTGGTAAACGGCTCAAGTTGGAAATTGGCCCCGATGTTTTTCTAACAGGAGAGATTCCAAGAGTAGACCTTAGATTGCCAAATGGCTACCTCCTGTGTTTCTTTCAGAAGATCCGCACTTCTTGGTCTGCTGAGCTTCGATTTCCGGTGCTGCAACAATTGTTTGCAAACGAATGGGGGTGTCCAGTAGCGGATGTCAGTATAGGAATGTACTCGTTCAAACCTCATGGTTACGAGATTCACTGCTACAGCGCAAGTGATGTCAACAAAGCCGAACAGGAAACGAGGAGGATAGTCAAAGTTCTTCTTTCTCCGTGATGTTGTAAGTGGTAGAGGTCGTTCGGCATCACCAGATTATTGGAGGGAATAATGAAATATAACTTCGAGAATCGAGATCAATCGATCGAATTAGATATTCGTTTTGATGTTTCGAAGTCAAGACTCACTGTTGGTCGCATTCAACCCGGTACAGACGAAATCGTCGTGCTCGCCGACAAGAAAGGAGAAAAGCACACTGTGCTTCCCATCCTGACGGCAGTCTTGACCGAGCTCGGCGCTCCTTCTGATGTCGCTGCTCAGATGGGGAAAGAAGTCTTCGAGCGAATGATTGCTGACAACCTCCTTTAGAGTCAAAACATGCTCACTGACCCCCAACTCAAATCCAAGGTCGACGCCCTTTGGGACCGCTTTTGGTCCGGTGGCATAGCGAATCCAATTACAGCAATTGAGCAAATGTCCTATTTGATATTCCTCAAGCGCCTTGAGGACATGGACAACGCCCGCCTGCGGGCCGAAGCCCTTCGGCGGGCGCAGGCCCGCGCTGCGGCTGCGAAGCGGAAGGGCGAATCTGCGCCAAAGGCGCATGAGCCTCCGGCTCAGTATCGCTCGATCTTCTACGGTAGCAAAGAGTGCCGCTGGTCGTACTGGAGCCAGTTGCCCGGCGATCAGATGTTGAAGCACGTGCGGGACAAAGTATTCGACTTCCTGCGCAACCTTGGCTCAGAGACAAGCTCCTTCACGCAGCACATGCAGGATGCAGTGTTCATCATCCCGAAGGCATCTCTGCTGCAAGAGGCCGTGAAGATCATAGACGAGATGCATATCTCGGAGCAGAACATCGATGTGCAGGGAGATCTTTACGAATACCTCCTCATGCAGCTCACCACAGCGGGCAAGAACGGACAGTTCCGCACGCCGAGGCATATCATACGGATGATGGTCAAGTTGGTAGACCCAAAGGTGGGTGACCGCATATGCGATCCGGCTGCCGGCACAGGCGGATTTTTGGTGAATGCATACGAACACATACTCGAATCGAACACAAGCCCCGATGTCCTTGAATACGACGATGAAGGGAAAGCTCATCACCTTATTGGCGACAAAATCGCCGACAAGAAACTGCTCAAATTCCTCAAGAGCCAGGCGCTCACAGGCTACGATTTCGATGCCACAATGACGCGCATTGGCGCAATGAACCTGATGCTCCACGGCATCGACAATCCGAACTTCCGCTACATGGATAGTCTCTCGAAGGCGTTTACAGAGCGAGAGCAGTATGATGTGATCCTGGCGAACCCTCCCTTCAAGGGCTCCATAGACAAGAGCGACATCAATGAGCGCTTTACCTTGAAGACGACGAAGACGGAGCTGCTTTTCATCGAGTTGATGAACAGTCTCTTGGTGACCGGCGGGCGCTGTGGTGTGATCGTTCCCGACGGCGTCCTCTTTGGCACAAGCAACGCTCACGTCGATCTGCGCAAGATCGTTGTCGACAAGTGCAAGTTGGAAGGGGTAATCTCGATGCCCTCCGGTGTCTTCAAGCCGTACGCCGGCGTCTCAACTGCTGTGCTGATTTTTCAAAAAGGCGGCACGACGGACAATGTCTGGTTCTACGACATGGAGGCAGATGGGTTTTCGCTGGATGATAAGCGGCAGAAGGCGACGGACAATGATATACCTGATATTATCCAGAAATGGCAAGCGCGAGTTGTCCGTCGTCCCGAGCTCCGCCCTGAGCCTGTCGAAGGGCGAAGCGAGGGATCTCTAAGGAAGGCGGCCGAGCCGAAGGTTGGCTATGGTAAGTCAGATTCTTCTCCGCCGGAGGCGGATCAGAATGACAGAATGCAGAAATGTTTCCGCGTCTCCGCGGCCGAAATCCGCACCAACAAGTACGACCTCTCGATATCACGCTACAAAGAGATCGAGCACACAGAGATTGAGTACGAGAAGCCGGGCGTCATTATGCGGAAAGTGAAGCAGATGGAGAACGAGATAGAGCGCGATATTGAAGCTATCAGGAAGATGATTGAATAACCGAAGCGGACATAATAGCCGGTTCACACAGGCCTACGGCACGAAGAGCAATCATCCTTCGCTGTCAGATCGCCCGCGCAGGAGGGGGGAGGTGAAGCGGTGACGAAATCGGGACGCAAGACAATTTCGCCGGGTGTCAAATATCGTGTCTCCGGCCTGGAAGCGTTTCAACCGGGATCGAAAGGGAAGGTTCTTAGCAACCTACTCGGCATCACGAGCGTGCGTGCAATGGAGGAGGCGGAAC
>JBGPAN010000530.1:0-3401 GCA_041480785.1 Bacteroidota bacterium
CGAAGTGGGCCTGATTGGCGATGATATCCTTGAAGAACCCCAGATCCCAGATCCTCTTCCCCAGGAACTGTTCGTGCGAGAAACCCAACAGCTCGATCATGAACTGATTCACATCTACGACTATCCCGGTTTCGGCATCGAGAATCAAAATGCCGTCTCTCGCTGCCTCAAAGAGCCGACGATAACGGACCTCCGAAATGGTCAGCGCCGCCTCCACCTGCTTCTGGTCTTCGAGAATATTCAGAAGCGCGGATCGAGAGCGCTCGGACACTTCGTAAAGCCTTCGCGTCTCAGCTTCGGTGTGCTTTCGCTCGGTGATATCCAAGAGAATCGTCGCAAAGTGACCTGCTTTGGGAGAGATCGTCGAAATACTAAAATCCTTTTTCATTGGTGAGAAGTATGTTTCAAAGTAGAACGGTTTTCTACTGCGAACTACTTCACCATACTCGACTACGTACGGCGGGGTTCCGACTCCATACAGCTCGCTTGCCAATGCGCCTCGTGCTGTCTCGACTGGAATTCCAGTATGCTTTTCGAAAGCGCCGTTGACATCCACGATGCGATAATCGACCGGAATCCCTTTATCATCATAGATCATTTCGTGCAGCGCTACTCCTTCGGCCATATTCTCAAACAACGAACGGAATCGTGACTCGCTTTCCCGCAACGCTTCCGCCGATTTGAACTGTTCGCGATAGAAACGGTTTCTCTCATGCCGCCACACGAAGCCTACGCCAGCCCCCACAGCTGCGATGAGCGCGCCGACAAGAATGATCAGCAACCACAATTGTGCTCTGGCCGGCTCATACACTTCCGACCTATCCATTCGAGCAACCAGAAACCACGGAGAGCCTGGCACCGGCCGCACGTCGGCAATCACCCGTACTCCACGATAGTCTACACCTTCGATGATCCCCTTTTCACCAAGCACCGCTCTCACAGCAGCCACCCTTTCATTGCTGAGGGAGGTTCGCAGGTTGAGAGCCGTGTTCTTTTGAAAACGAAGCTCATTCAAAAACAGTGCGTCGTTCCCTTCGCGGCGAACGATGAGTGTCTCTGATGACCGGCTCGGCATAGGCCACGTTTGAATGAACGGATACAGATAGAGGGTAGGATCAATGCGGAGAACGAGGACACCCAACGGACGGCTACGGTCGATATCGTCGATGATGGGAACGAGAAGCGCCAAATAGATTTTTTGATCATGTTCATCCCGATAGAAATCTTGAATCGTTACCTCTGACGAACGCAGGACTTCGGAGGCACGTTTCAGCATGGTTGTGGCAATCGGTTCCGGCGTAACGGGGACCGTCATCCGGACCACGCCCCGGCTATCGAGCACAAAGACCCGGTCGTATTGATAATCTATCGTATATTTGCTCAGCCATATATGAAGCTGATGTTGCGCGTCAATATCGTTCGTCTTCCCGAAGAGGCGCCGTGCCAAATTGGAGATGGCGGGGTTCTTGAAAAGGATGGTTGCGTCTCCCAATCGCTCCTTGCGATACTCCACCAGTTGGTTCACCTTCAACTCTGCGATAGCGGAGAGTTGATGTTCTGCTCCCACGCGGTAGGTTTGTTCGTAGTTTCGGAACGCGAAGTAACCGCCGGCAAGTATGCCTGCTGCAAGGGCAATGAAGATCAGGAAGAAGACGATTCCAGTCGGATTCTTGCGATGGTCAGAACGTTCCATAGATACAATCCTTTCCAAGCTACCTTCGCGGCCAAACCAAATGAACGGAGGGACGTGCTCAGCTTGCCCACCGAAGTCGTTTTCCAGACGTAGGTGGGTCACGTCCGTACTGGCTACACCGGTCACGACCCCGACGGGGTAAACTCCGCGTGACCCTCCACGCCTTGTCGTCGGGAGCAGAGCTCCCTCCGAGGTCGGGATCCCCGAAATAACAAGGGAAGAGTCGCACCATGTTGATACCGGTCTGTCATAAAACCTCCTTAGGCAGGTCTTTGGCCCCGTCGCTTTCGTGGCTGGGATAGCGGATCGCTTCGCCCAAACGGATGGCGAGTTCATTCACCTCGCGTTTGAGTTGTCGGTTTCGATCTTCGCGACCGAGCGTCACATCCTGCCAACGATGCAGCTCTTCCAGTTGACGAAGGATTTTCTCCTCCGCCCGCTTGCGCTCAGTGATGTCCATAGATAGGATAAAAACCCCTTCCGGCACCGGTTGAATACTAAGGTCGAACCACCCAGTGGCTCCATCGGGGAAAACAAATTGATTCTCCATATGATGTGCAATCCGTTCTTCCAGACAACGCCGAATCATAACAAACACTTCTGTCTCTTCAATGCCGGGCCACATATCCATATATCTCTTACCCATCAGCTCTTCTTTAGGACGATGGTTATGTAATTCGGCTTCATGATTGATATAGAGATATTGCCAGTCATTACCAATTATTTGGCATCCTTCCATCATGTTATCTAAAGTTGAACGGAAGCGGTGTTCACTTTCGCGCAGCGTCTCCTCCACCCTCTTGCGCTCGGTGATGTCCAGCACGGTCCCGACAATCGAAATGAGATCGCCTTTGTCATCGTAGTTACCCCGGAAAGTCGAGTAGTAGTGCCCAATACTCTGATCTGGACGAAGAAACTTTTGTTCGTAGAAACCTGGACTATGAGTCTCAATCGCCCTCTTAATTAACTCTTGGTCGCGCTGATGATCTTCAGGCCATGGCGATAATGCGAGGATCGAATCAATGCGCGGAGTGAATTCTTTCGGATCAAGACAAAATATCTTGAATACTTCCTCTGACCATTCAACATCGCCCGTCTTAACATCCCAGGTCCAAAATCCCAGATGAGCCATTGCTTGAGCTTCTCTCAGTCTTTTCTCACTCTCCCGCAACGCCTCCTCTGCACGCTCGTGCTCGGTGATATCGCGGATAAATACCGTGGCACCGAGGACTTCTGAATGTTGATAAACGGGATTCCAACTGAACTCATAATAAACATCAGGCTCTGGTTGATGTTGTATTTCCGAGAATGCTTCTCCCTTCAACGCGCGATCTATGCTTTGTTTTGCCAGTTGTCGCAGTTCCGGAATCTGCATGCAATCGAGCAGATTCATTCCGATTGTGATCTCAGTATTCCATACCCGCTTCATTTCCTCTCGATGTTTTTCATTAAACGTGGTGTAGCGGTAGTTCTTATCTAATGAAAAGATGATTGAGTCTTTAGGACTGTTAATCAAAGCAGTAAGCAGCGTGTACTGAGATTTGAACAATTCTTCTGCGCGTTGCCTTGCTTCTTTTTCCTTCGCTTCTTCAAGTGCACGTTTTATTACCGAGGGCAATTTTGTCGGTCTGTCCTTCAAGACATAATCAACCGCTCCGTGCTTCAGAAGCTCGATGGCAGTCTCTTCACCGACCGTTCCGGAGACACA
>JBGPAN010000531.1:0-3399 GCA_041480785.1 Bacteroidota bacterium
ACCTCAGCTCTTTTCTCAATCAGGCTGCGAAAACTCTGACGATGCTGCCAAACCTTCATAGCTTCTTCCTGAACAATCGCATATGCATCTTCTCTCTTCATGCCAGCCTTCGTCAGTGCCAACAGGACATCCTGCGAAAACACCAGACCGAAGGTGCGATCGATGTTCTCCTGCATGTGCTCTGGATACACCAAAAGTTGATCGACAATCTTCGTGAACTGGACCAGCATATAATCCAGAAGGATACAGCTGTCGGGTACAATGACACGCTCCACCGAGGAGTGGGTGATATCGCGCTCGTGCCACAAAGCGACATTCTCCATGGCAGCGACGGCATTCCCCCGAAGGACCCGCGACAACCCCGCGATGCGTTCGCAGGTGATGGGATTCCGTTTGTGCGGCATCGCCGATGAACCCTTCTGGCCCTTGGAGAAATACTCTTCCGCCTCCAGGACTTCCGTTCTTTGAAGATGACGAATCTCCGTTGCAAATTTTTCGAGCGAACTTCCGCAGAGAGCCAGGGTGGTCATGAACTCGGCGTGACGATCGCGCTGCAGCACCTGCGTGGAAATCGGGGCCGGCTTGAGCCCAAGCTTTTCGCAGACATACCGTTCGACGAAGGGATCCAGATGAGCGTACGTCCCGACGGCTCCCGAAATCTGTCCGACGCTCACAGCTTCCCTCGCCTTCGTTAAGCGATCGATGTTACGCACTGTTTCAGCGTACCAGAGAGCCAGTTTGAGCCCAAACGTGGTCGGCTCAGCGTGGATCCCGTGAGTACGACCGATCATGATAGTATTTTTGAATTCTTTCGCCCTGCGGGCAAGAACTGTTTTCAACCCTTCGAGGTCTCTCAGAAGCACATCCGCAGACTGCTTCATTTGGACTGCCAGGGCGGTGTCGAGCACATCCGATGAGGTCATTCCAAGATGAATGAAACGCGACTCCGATCCGACGTATTCTCCGACGTTCGTCAAAAAGGCGATGACGTCATGCTTCACTTCCTCTTCGATCTGAAGAATGCGGGCCACGTTGAATCTGGCCTTGGAGCGGATGACATCGACAGCCTCAGTCGGAATAGTGCCTAGCTGGGCCTGTGCCTCGCAAGCCAGCACTTCTATTTCGAGCCAGATGCGATATTTGTTCTCATCTTCCCACAGTGTGCCCATCTCTGGGCGTGTATAGCGTTGGATCAAAGCTTCGCCCTTCCGTCTACGGTTTTCTGTCGAGCTTCAAATCCAGATCGATCATTTTCTTCTCTCGAAACACTTTCAGTTTCAGGACATCCCCCGGATTCGCATCAGAGAGGAGTCCGGAAAACTCATCGGCCGTGATGCGCGTCCCATTCACCTCGAGGATGATATCTCCGATCCGAAGATCCGCCTTCTCGGCCGGCCCTTTCTTGAAGACATCGCTTACGATGACGCCACGCGGCTCGGACAGTCCGAAATAGCGCGCGACGCGGGCATCGACCTCTTGCGCCTCAAAACCCGTGTAGACCTCGCGCGTCACTTGTCCCTTCTTCCGCAAATCTGCAACGATCTTCTTCACCTTGTTGATCGGAATCGCAAAACCATAGCCAACAAACGCCTGGCTGACGCCACCGGTGAAAATGAGCGTATTGATGCCGATGACTTCGCCGTCGCTATTGACGAGAGGACCACCACTGTTTCCTCCGTTGATCGCCGCATCGGTCTCGAGCATGTCCCGATAGATGGCGTTCCCTTGTCGTCCAAGATTCATTCCCGTAGAGCTGATGACACCAACGGTCACTGTCGGTTTGTCATTGATCTCAAAAAGACCGAAGGGATTCCCCAGCGCGATCGCCCATTCTCCTATGACGACGTCATCCGAGTTGCCAAGAACTACATAAGGCAAATCAGATGCATCGACCTTGACCAGAGCAATGTCGCTCACAGCGTCCGCCCCGACAAGCTTTGCTTTTATCTTCTTTCCACCGACAAACGTGACCATGATCTCTTTTGCATTTCCGGCCACATGAAAATTCGTGACGATATATCCGTCGGGAGAAATCACGACTCCCGAACCCAGGTTTTTGACCTCATATCGCCGTGGGCCGATGAACTGTCTCCAGAATTGGTCGTTGCCAAGGAACTGGCGCAGAGAAGGATCCACATTGAAGAGTCCGGGCTGCTCAACAATTTCCGTCACATTGATGCCGACCGTTGCAGAGCTTACTCTCCCAATGGCGCGCGTGATGGCATTGCGCCGACTGTTAGTCATCGGATCCTGCGCCGCAGAGATCTTGTCCTGGACTCGGACGGCCGATGGAAACGATTTGTCGAATGCGGCATCCGCATCTCCCCGGGAAGCTGCGGCTGAAGACCTGATAGAATAACCAATGGCGATCCCGAGAACGAGCGGAACCGCAAGAATGAGCATGATTCTGGCGAAGTTTCTCTTCATGATGAGCACATGACCTTACGAGTTTGAGGATAATGGTCCAGAACCGCTAGCTTTCGCGCCTTTCCAGATGTCCCGCACGGCATCAAGGTGGCTGAGGAGAAGCACGGCACTCAGGACACAGCTAAAGAACAAAAACGTTTCATTCTCGACTCGAACGACGATGAGGATCCTGACGAGACTCCAGGGCAAGATCCAGAGAATCGGGGGCGTGACAAGAATCCCTGCAAGATTTGAGGTAAGGATGTCACACTTTAGTTTCTTCGCAATGAACCAGACGACACACCAAACCACACCGTAGCTGGGCCCGAGAAGAAGCATTCCACCTGCCGCCGTTGCAAGGCCCCTCCCTCCTTTGAAGCCGAGCCAGATCGAATAATTATGACCTGCCAAAGCCCCCAAGAGCGCCAAGCACAAGCTCAAATATGAATCCGGGAACAGCCAGAGGGAGGCTTGGACAGCCATGAACCCTTTGAGGCAGTCGAGCACACCCACGAGCAGTCCCGTCCATTTGGACTGCGTGACCACAAAGGCGTTGTAGCCGCCCACATTTCCACTCCCGGCATTTCGAATGTCCACCTTCGCCACTTTCCGTGTCAGAAGGTAGGCAAAAGGAATAGATCCGACGAGGTAGCCCACAACGAAATTGACGAGCACCAGAAACACGAGATCACCCTACACGTGCAAGGAATGGTGGATATTTCCTCGGAAAGTTACTGAAAACGGCTATCGGAAGCAAGGTGAAGAGCCTGAGGAGTAGCCACTCGCACTGTGAAGGATTCGTCATAATCAGGAATGTGATGCGGCAAGGGCGGGAAGAGACCAACTAGAAGAAGCGGTACGCAAACTGAAGCTATTCCCCTTTTGAATCGCGCGTCAAGAGATCGAACGTTGCTTCCTGGGGGTCTTTGTTTTCAAATAGCACCTGATGAACTTCCGTCATGATCGGGAGATCGATATCGTACTTTTTCTCAA
>JBGPAN010000532.1:0-3387 GCA_041480785.1 Bacteroidota bacterium
CGTCCCATTTGGTGGCAGAGGCTGTTTGATTTCTACCCGTTCTACATCGCGGCCTCCGGAGGCAAGACGCTCTTCAGGGCAGGGGAACCGGATTTCAATGACGATGCCGCAAAAGGCGTGTTTCAGTTTTTTCAGGAATGCTATCAGCAGAATTATTTTCCTCACACCTATTTTCAGGGAGGAGATCCGTTCCTCCTGGAAAAGAAGGCGACGCATTTCGCCGGACCGTGGGAAATTGCCACGCTTCATTCTCTCGCTCCTCAGATCCGCTATGGTGTTGCACCGTTGCCTGTACCTGATGATCACACGGGACCCGTTCATACGTATGGAGACTACAAGAATATCGGAGTGTTTGGGACGACAAAGCATCCCCGCGAGGCATGGGAATTTGTGAAGTATCTCCTGCAAGCGGAACACGATCTCCTGCTGTTGACGATTACGAACCAGATCCCGGTGCGCGGCGACTTACTGAGGAATCCGCTCTTCGCGGAGTACTTCAGGCAGAATCCGAAGATGATCAGGTTTGCAGAGCAGGCCGCCTCGACCCGCGGCGTGGATGCGGCGCCGGATCTGAAAGAAATCCTCGATGCAATCTCGCAGGAATATGAGGCGTGTGCGGTGTATGGAAAAGTAACGCCGACCGAAGCAGTCAATGATGCATTCCGGCGAACGAAAGTGATTGTCGAGTGGAATAAATGAAATCTTTCTGGCGGTTCGATTCACCAAGACATCGATCTCCGAAAACCGGCTATTGGTTTACACTTCCGTATGTCGTTTTTTTCGGTGGGTTTGTTGCCTATCCACTTATCTTTTCGTTTATCCTTCTGTTTCATCGCTGGAATATTGTTGCGCCCATGGAGTGGATCGGGCTCAAGAACTTCGAACGATTGTTCAACGATCCCCTTTTCTTCAAAGCGATCCTCAATACTCTAAAGTTCTTGCTCATCCATATTCCGCTTCAAATGATCATTGCACTCGGAATTGCCGTGCTGCTGAATTCGAAATTGAAATTCCGGGGGTTCTTTCGTGCAGTCTTCTTCCTGCCTGTCGTGGTCTCAGGCGTCGTCGTGACGATTTTGTGGCAGCAACTGTATGCGTTCGACTCCGGCTTGCTGAACCGAATGCTGACGGCGGTTGGATTCGGGAGGGTTCCGTGGCTCATTGACCCTGATATGGCCATGCTTTCGATCGCGCTGATGGCTACATGGAAGAATGTGGGCATCTATATCATCTTGTTCCTTGTCGGTCTTCAGGACGTTCCCCGCGAGCTGTATGAATCTGCCAGCATCGACGGCGCTACGCGGGCACGCCAGTTTTTCCGCATCACGCTGCCGATGCTCCGGCCGACCTTTGTTGTCGTTGTTGTGCTCTCGACGATTGGAGGTTTTTCATTGTTCGTCGAGCCGTATGTGCTGACCGGCGGTGGTCCGATGGAAAGCACGCTCTCAGCGGTGCTCTATATTTACAACCAGGCATTCTATTTTAATCATATGGGGTATGCCGCGACTCTGGGATTCGTTTTCGCACTGATCATCCTTGGGGTCGTTTTGCTGCAGCGAAAGGTCATAGAAAGGGAGCCGACGACGTGAAGGCAGTTGCCAAATACATCGCGCTGGGACTCGGCGCCGTCGTCTTCGCTTATCCGTTTCTCTGGATGATTGCCTCGTCGTTGAAACCGGAGGCCGAAATCGGCGGGTTCGGGTTGTGGTCGCCACACTTCACCTTGTTCAACTACGAGCAGGTTATCGAGCGCATCCCCCTTGGAAGGGCTTTCCTCAACAGCATCATCGTCTCCTTGTCTGCAACCGTTTCTGTGGTTGTGTTCGGGTCGATGGTAGGATATGCGCTCGCGCGTCTTCAATTCATCGGTCGGGGCACACTCTATGCCATCGTCGTGTTCACGATGACATTGCCTTTCCAGATTACGTTGATTCCGCAGTACATCCTGATGGTCAAGCTCGGGATCACCGATACCTATCTTGCTCTGGTGGCACCGACGCTGATGACTGCATTTAGCATCATTCTCTTCCGTCAGTTCTTTCTTTATGTCCCGCAGGCCTTGATAGATGCTGCGCGCATCGATGGGTGCTCGGAGCTGCGGATTCTCTTTCGAGTGATTTGGCCGCTCTCCCGACCGGTTGTTATTACCGTGTCGCTCCTTACGTTCATGTCGAGCTGGAATGAAGTTCTGTGGCCTTTGATCGTGGTGCGTAATCGCTCATTGATGACGATGCCGCAGCTCGTCACACTCTTTACGATCGGGGGCGAGGCGGAGTCTTTACTGGGATTGCAGCTGGCGGCTGCGACGCTCCTCGCTTTACCTATCATCATCACCTACTCGTTCTTCCAGCGATATTTTATCGAGAGCATGGCGTCGACGGGGATAAAAGGGTAGAAGGAGTCCGGGATCGGATCCCGATGGAGAAACATGCCGTGAAGCGTTGGATGGTCTCTTTTCTTGTATCGACCGCAATCGCGTCTGTGCTTCAAGCGCAAGATGCGCGTTCGGATGGGGATCCGTTGACGTATTTCTTCGATGGTCGGCGAGGCCAGGTTGAAGTAGGGGGAAGGTATGTGGGCCTCGAATTTCATCACAGCCGGCCAGTTCCTTCGCGTATCAGCTTCTTCTATCCGGTTGCCAACAGCATCGATGTCAGCACGGACTACTGGAAGCGGGACAACTCGCTGCCATTGGCGATTGGCTTCCGGATTGGTGACGGTCAGGTTGAATGGATCCATCGTCAATCATGGTCGTATATCCTCAGTCCTCATAAAGTAACATTTCTGAAAAAGACCGACAGCCTTCAATGGGCAATCTCGTATGAGTCCTGTTTGAATGAGCCGGCGGCTGTCGTATCAATTGTGGTGAAGAATAGCAGCAGGCATCCTCTGACGATCGAGCTCTATACACATTTGTTGATGAGTCTGCGAACGTGCCAGACCTACGCGCGCAGGGACTCCTCGCTGATCATGTTCAACCCGGACACGCAGGCGCTCTCCGCCCAGTTCAATTATGTCGATACCGATAGCGCAGCAGTGTTTGTGCAAAACGTTGGTGAGCGGCCGAACGAATGGATGTCAGACGCGAACATCGTTGGGGCAACAGACAGCGGCGGCTCGCGATGGCCTTTGAATCTGCATTCGCCATTGGGAAGGACATCCACACAAGCAACGCGTGGCCGCGGCGTAGCAGCGTTTGTCTATCGTAAGGTGCTCGAACCGTCCGATACGCTGAAGATTGTTCAGATTATCGGAAGTTGTAGGGAAACGGAAATCGCGCAGCGTACTTCGCGACTCCGCTTGCTTTGGAGCGAGGAGACTCTGGCATACGATGAGTATATCCGGGCGAAAGCACAAACGGAAGCTCATTTTGTCACTGGAAACAAG
>JBGPAN010000533.1:0-3385 GCA_041480785.1 Bacteroidota bacterium
AGCCCATGGACGCCTCGCGAGAGGAGATCGACTCGCTGAAATTGCTCGCGCGATCGATTAGCATGCGAATACGCAATGGAGAAGATGTGGTCACGCTTGCAGCACACTATTCTCGGGATCGCAATTCTGAATCCGCGAACGCTCTGCGGCGGGTCAATTGGGAGATGAGTCTTTCAAGCAGCGTGAACTTCGCTGCGTTTCATCTTCCCCTCAGTGCAGTACGAATCGTAGACAATGGAGAGTCATTCCATGTTGTGAAAATTCTCAGGATCAACAAGGTGGACGTCCAGCCGTTTTCGAAGGTGAAGGGAAATATCCGAAAGGCCCTTGAGGCGCGATATTCCGAGCTTGCGTACGAAGAATTCGAAAAAGCGAAGCAGGGTCTCGTTGATGAAACGAGAGTGAAGTGGAATCCAGAAGCGTTGAGACAACTCGCACAATGGTCCAGTATTCCAGGGTTCTATCAGACTGTCTACGCGGACACATTGCGCGCTGCAATTTCGCACGGCCATAACGTTGTCATTCTCAAGTATTTGAAAACGCAAGTCGATCTCAGAGAGTATCTCCGGCTCTTGAATGATGTCCTGATCTGGGGCAATCACACGTCAGTCGATCAAGATGCTGTGAAAAAATTCGTTTTGGAGGCCGTCCGAACCGGCAAGATCGTAGAAAAAGCCGTCGCACTCGGCCTTGAAAAGGATGTCTTCACTCCCGCAACAACGAACCCAATCCTGAAAAACGAGATTGTTCGGTTGTACGATCGCCATGAGATTGAAGAGAAAGTCCCTTTGGCATCGGAGGCCGCGCTGAGAGAGTTCTATCAGGCCAATAGGGATTCCTTGTACTATCAATTGGCAAAAGTGAATATCTATGCCGTCATAGATTCAAACAAAGTCGTTATTGAGAAGATGAAGACCAGGCTTGAGCAGAATGTCCCGTTTGAGAAGCTTGCACCGGAAATCCTCGTGAAAGCATTCATACGGACGCGCGACGGCGTTCTCCAAACATACTTTGGTGTGGAACCACCGTTCCTCGCTGAAGCTGCGTTCAAGCTCAAGCTCAGTGAGATCGCTGGACCCATCGAGTATACAGGTCCGGCACACGGGAAGCAGTATGCTCTGATTCAGTGCGTGGAAACGCGTGAACAAAAGCAACTGACATACGATGAGGCCCGCAGAACTATTGCTGATGATTTTGTGAACTATCATAGGAACAGGATTGCTCGGTCGGTACAAGAGGGGCTCAAGAAGCAATATGGCGTGACGATCTACAAAGACGTCTGGCAGCGGAATCTCTCATCCATTGGTATCGAATCGCAGTGATGGAATCGAAGGACATACACTCAGCTTTTCCAAAGTTCATTTCCTTCACAGTCACCAACGCCTGTAATCTTCGCTGCAAGATGTGCGGTCAATGGAGTGAAGAGGGATATATCCGCAACCGCACCGTTGACGCGCGGCAGCGCATGACGCTGGAGGATTGGAAGCGGCTCGTCGATGAAATCGCTCAGCGCAAGATCAGATTTATCCTGGTTCGTGGCGGTGAGCCGTTTCTTTTCAAGGGGATTATTGAACTTCTGCAGTACATCCATGCCAGGGGGATCTTCCTCTCCGTTGACACCAACGGAACCTTCCTCGATCGCTTTGCCGAGCATCTCAGCACCATCAGCAGGATGCACATCACCTTTTCCGTCGATGGACCGGAAGAAGTCCATGACCAGGTGCGAAACGAGCAAGGAAGCTTCCGGAAGATAAAACGGAATATCGAGCTGCTCGCGGAGCTGGAGAAAAAGAACGGCAATACCATAAGCAAGAGTATCTGCTTCACCATCAGCAAGTACAACTACCACTCTCTCGGAAGCATGGCCGATGTGGCCCGAAGCCTTTCCATGCCTTCCGTCAACATCGTCCCCTATTACTATTTCTCACATGAGGTGGGAACTGCGTACGAACGGGAGCTTAAAGAGCATTTTGACTGTGCCGCATTCTCATGGAGAGGATTTCATCACGAGGATTCGGGCATTGAGTTTGAGAGGTTCAAGGAAGAATTGAGCCGTTACCGGGCGAGCCTCGGCGCAATCTACGATTTTCCTTATCTCCCGCTCACCGAGGACGAATACAGGGTATGGTTCCACGATCAGACGACCACGATAAAATCGACCGCGTGCATGAATGTTGAGCAGCTCATCGACATCCAGCCAAGTGGTGAGGCCAATTTCTGCGTGGATTTCCCTGACTATTCCATCGGCAACGTCAAGCAGGCGAGCATCGACGAACTCTGGAACAGTCCAAGGGCGCAGCAGTTTCGTGAATACAGGCGCAAGAAATCGCTGTCGGTGTGCCACCGATGCGGAGCTAAGTACATGTCAGAAATCAAAGAATAGACTTCCTCCAAACGCAATTCAGTCGGGAAGCCTCTCGATCGCACAGCAGGAGAATATCATGCAACGAACACTTACCGGAGGCGGAATCAGCCTCGTCCTCGAGGAAAGTCCTTTGAGAGAAAGGGGACAGGGGACGCTAGGAATCCTGGTGCTCATGCTCTTGGCTCTATCATCCAATATCGCGTTTTGTCAGAAACTACAAGTGAACGACCTTGGTTACTTCGAGGCACGCGGCCTCAATGTCTTGGTCTTTAGTAACCAGTACAACGGATTCTTTTTTGATGAAAAAACTGCAGGAATTGAAATAATCCATCACGGTGTGCGAACAGCAACAGGGGGCGCAGTCAGGCTGCAGCCAACGCCCGAACAATGGGATCAGATTCCCGTTCTTTCTGACCGCACAGTAGACAGGAAGACCAGTTCTATCGAGGTGAAGTTGCGGTACAATGATTACGATTTTGATTCCAAAGTAACTGTGACGGCAAAGGATGACGGAGTGATTATTCGCGTTAGTCTCGATAAGCCGCTTCCTGAGAAGCTTGTCGGCAATGCGGGGTTCAATCTTGAATTTCTTCCCTCCTCATACTTCGAAAAGACATATTTGGCTGATGGGGCTCCCGGTGTGTTTCCGCTCTATCCGTCGAGCTCCACAGAAGTTCTTCCTCTGTCGAAAAAGATCCCACAGTTCAACGGATACTCCACGTTTGACGATCGCGGAAGGAATGAATTCCTGGAATCCAAACCGCTGGCGAAGGGCAAGACCCTGGTGCTGGCTCCCGAGGATCCTGAGCGCTATGTGAAAATTCAGTCTTCATCGGAAGAGATCATGTTGTACGACGGCCGTTTGCTGGCACAAAATGGATGGTTCGTCGTGCGAAGCCTGATCCCGGCAAACAAGACAGGGACCGTGATCGAGTGGTACCTTGAGCCGAACACGATTCCCGATTGGCTCCGAAAACCTGTCGTGGGGTTCTCACAGGTTGGATACCATCCTTCACAAAA
>JBGPAN010000534.1:0-3378 GCA_041480785.1 Bacteroidota bacterium
CTCTCATTGCCGAAATAACATTTTCTCATTTCTGAACCTGTAGGAAAAATACCGAGCTTTAGGTATTGCGCTTTGCTCTGCGTCGGTGTAGGTTTCATGTATCGAAAAGACAGCGAGCATCGGCCGGCTCCGGCCTTTCCGGTAAGTTGACTACTATTCTTGGACGAAGGGCTTAGGCTAGGATCATCAAACTCAGGATCGGGACTAGCTCGAATACGGAGAACAAATTGGACTGAGTTCGGGCGCTCCGAAAGATTGGCGCTTCATCCCGGACACTGGCAGAGCACTTGTCACCTTTTTCGGGGGGAGGTCTGTCATGACTACATTCAATAGAGGATGGCTTCTTCTCTTTACATCACTCGCTGTCCCGAGCATCTCTTCCAGTCAGTTATCCGTCAAGGGCGACGGCATCTATGCTGTAAGACCAGGATATATCGACCAGGCAACGCTGGTCATCGATCCACACGGCGCCTACGTCGGACAGTCGCTCTATCTCACTTACTCTGACCACAATCAATTCTCTCCCGCCACTCAGATTGAAATCGTTCATCGCTTCCAGCTTCCTGCGGGAGCGGTCGTAAACGATATGTGGCTTTGGATCGGCGACAGCCTCATGAAGGCGGCCATGTACAACACATGGACTGCGCGCCACATCTATGATAGTATTGTGACCTCGAAAAGGGACCCGGCGTTCCTTTCGAAGATCGGCGATTTCTATGAGCTCCGGATTTATCCTCTCATTCCCGGAAAATTCAGAAAAGTCAGACTGAACTTCATTGTCCCCACCAGATGGTTCGGGGAAAATGGATCTGCCGAGCTGCCATTAAGATTGCTGAAGGACAACAACGCACTGGTGAAGCCGCTGCAGGTCCAGTTCAGCCAGACGGATCCCGTCTGGGGCATTCCGCGATTCATCGAGCTTCCTCAAAGCAAATTTACCACAACGACGGATAGCACAGGATTTACATACCAGTACTCCAACATCGCAGATGTCAGCACCCTCGCGAGTCTCACGTTAGGATACGCCACATCATTCGCAGCCGGGTATTTCTTTCGTACGAATGATGTGAGAAACGATGCGACATATTTCCAGATTGGTTTCAAGCCGGGGACATTGTTCGGCCTCTCCGTCGACTCGAGTTCGAAGCGGATGATGGTTGCCTTGGATCTCAGCGGGAGTCATTACAAGAACTTCGCCACCCTCCTGCCGAATGTGAAGCGATTCCTGCACGCCGCAGCGAAGTCAAGCGACAGCATTACCGTCGTAGTAGCCGGCGCCGGATCAGTTCAAGCGTTGAATCCCACCTGGAAGGCGGCGCAACCGGACACCATCAACGCAATCATTGACCGGTTTGAGGCGAGCGATTTCGGCAAGAGTGTCTCGGCAAGCAAGGTGCTGAACATCATCTACGCAGATGCGCATGCGTCGTTCTGCTGGCAGTTTCCGGGTCTGGGCGATCTGGCAACCTTCCAGAACTACACGAACCTCTCACTCGCACTTGTGAATTTCAGTAGCGCAGATATCATTGCTTCGTACGATCACGGAATGGAAGCAGCTACTGCAACGCAAGCCAACCTCTCAACGATCCTCGCCAGGGTCGACAGTTTTTTCACACTCGGCGGCCGATTCCTGTCATACTACGATCACAATAGAGTCGGAAGAGAATTGGTCGGTTCACACTACATAAAGGGGCTTACAACCTCGGGCGGAGGAGCCCGGGTCTCAGCTGCCGTGTACAGGAACGTGACAGGCAACATTGGGATCAATTTCCCCGAGAGCGTTGTTACGCATTTCTTCGACTGCCTGGTCTATGATCCGGACCCGGATGTCAAAGTCGAGCTTCGGGATGATGCCGGCAGGGCAGTTGTGATTTCAAAAAAGATCGGCAACGGCCTGCTTGTCGTCAGCGGGATCTGGTCGTTCAGCGATGACGCCGGTTTGCGGACTATGTTGGGAGTACCCTTGCTCGGACTCAACGCCGCAAGCCCGGTGCAGCAGCTGACAGACCTGCTCACTGATGTCCGATCACGATACACACAGTCTCAGTTTAAGAGTGTCTATCTCTTGAGCAATGGAGACTCGCTCGTACAGAAAAGCGCCGCACAGAATTGGACGACGACATATTTCGCAGGATATGTGAATTCAAAGCCCGTATTCAACACGATCAATCTGCTGGACGGATCCGGCTTCATACCGCCGTACGTATCCGACAATCAGGTTGACTACTATGGAAGCGGCACCCTCCTCAAGGCAATCTCGGACGCGAGCAATGGGAGCCATTTCGAGACTCATATCGACAGCTGGGACTACATCAACTCCGCCCTCTCGGCATACACTTACCCCCCTGCCGATTCTCTCTCGCTGACAATCGCCGTCGACAACGGGACCGGGAAACTCAACGAGTTGAGGGAGGTGAATCCAGTGCCGAAAGATCCCGCCAAGCCGCGCTTCTTCGTCGGATCAACGAGCAACGCGAACAGGATGGGGATTGAGATCAAAGCCAGATTCCGAGGGAGCGTGACAGTGAGAGACAGCTCATTTTCGTTCGCAGTTGAGCACGACACACTTAGAATGGAAAGAATCCTTCCCGCGATGCTCGGATTTGAAAAGCTTAAAGACAAGTTCAACGCCGGCGGCGCCGATACGGCCGGGATTGTGAATCTCGCTATCAAATACAATCTTCTGACAGACTACACAGCGCTGCTTGTCCTGGAACCGAAGGACACGACCGCAAATCTCAACAAGCCGCCCGGAGACATTCACGCAACAGATGTTCCGAGATACACCGATGAAAGTGCACCCGATTCCCTGACTTTTGAAACATATCCAAATCCGTTCAACAATCGGACCAATCTTGTCATCAACGCAAACAAGCGATTTATCGTGACTGTTTGCGTCTACAATATCCTGGGACAGCTCGTCAAGGTCGTCGCATCCAACGAGCCGGTCGTCGGCCGAAGAGTATTTTCGTGGAACGGAGACGATGAGAGCAAGCGGACGGTAAACAGCGGTGTGTATTTTGTTCGCCTGATTGCCAAAGAAGCGAGAGGCGGTAAGTCAGTATCTCAGATAAGAAAAATCGTATTCATGAAATGACATGTCATCCCAAAAGGACTATGACGCTTCGAAAAAGGCTTTAGAAGGTCGACGCAGTATGGCCCGACTGCCGGTGGGCTCTCATTTCTCCTGACTCGCGGGAGACCTTTTAGAAATATCATACGGCAAACCGCCGCTCGCGGGCTACGGTTGGCAGGACAGAAGGAGTTCGGCGGGCACTGCGGTTTGCTTGAGCGTTATTTGAAATTGATTTGCTTTGTATCTACGAATCAACAAATAGTACTTAATGATGGAAGCTTAAGTCCATCCGTTAAAGAATC
>JBGPAN010000535.1:0-3374 GCA_041480785.1 Bacteroidota bacterium
AGTTAATCTGGCGTACAATTCGCCCGATCCTTCATACGCGTGGGGATTAGAGATCGAGCACCAAATGAACTTCGGCTTTCTCCCCGTAGTTTGGCTCAAGAACATCACGTTGTCTTACAATCTTTCGATAACACGCTCCCAAACGAATATCATCGTTGGAAAATCTGTGATAGACACGGTCTACGTCCCAGCATCCGGAACTCCCGGAACACCTCGTTTCCGGCCTGACACCACTGCATTGCTCACCGACGGAATTGCCGAACTAGAGACAAGACAATCGGAAGATCAACCGGAACTGTACGGCAATGTGGCTCTCGGATACGACATAGGAGGGTTCTCTGCGAGAATATCAGTCTTCTATCAGAGTAGATACACAAGGCAATACTCGGCCAACGGAACAGCCGATGCAATCGTGAACGCCTTTGCGAAGTGGGATCTGGCCTTTAAGGAACAGATTTCTTCTACGGTTTCTCTCTTTCTGAATGTCAATAACTTCACAAATCGGCAAGAATCTACATCGCGCCTGAACAAGCTCTTTGACTGGGGGTATCTGCCCAGAACGTCAGAATTGTATGGTACCACGGTCGACTTCGGAATAAGACTTTCGTTATGAAATTTGTCAGGATTTTCTATACAACTAATCAACTAACGCCATAACCAAATGAAGAGGTGTGCCATGAAGAGAAACATACACAGTCTTTGGCTAGTATTGTTTCTGCTGATGCCGTTGACGGCAATGAGTCAGGAGGATACTTGCTCTGTGCCTGATCTCTATGGAACAGGCTTGTTCCTGAATCAGATCCTCGCGGCTGATACGGCAGGAACGGGGTGGCAGGGAGCTCGTGGAGCAACTGCCTGGCAAAACCGCACCCGCGTCTATGTATTGAAGAAAAACGGATCGTATCCCTACAATGCACAATTCAACGTTTTGGCAAACAGGAAACTTGTCATTCGTGCAGAATACGCAAACTACACGATCCCGGCTCTTGGTGGAAATTTCAGACCGCAAATTTATGGTTACCCCGTAGCAGGCGTACCTCCCGGAAGGTTCGTCAATCTGAACCAAACGAATGATACGCTGATCTTGAAAAACCTGTCGATCTGCGGGATTGATGAAAGTCAGCTTGGAACTCTTGATAAAAACCAGGGAAATATGATAGAAATTCAGGGGAACGGAAGTGGCAGCGTATACGTCGACAGTTGCGTACTCAAGACGGTGAGCGGACAAATCATGCAAATAGGTGCGGGCTCGGCTTGTCATGCATTTACTGTTTCGTTAACGAACTCCTATGTATTTGACATGGGATTCATTGGCAATTCCAATTTGGGAGCTGGCAGAGGCATAGACTGTAGGAACTCGGAAGTTGATAGCCTGATTGTTGAAAACAATACGTTCATAAACTGGCAGGATCGTCTCATCAGGCATTATCTCTCCAATCTGCCCCTTCACAGTTTTAAGTTTAATCACAATACCGCCATCAATGGAATGAGCTATACTGGAATGTTTTCCTTGGGTTTGATAGACTCGCTCGGTAACGGTTCGTTCCAGATCAAGAACAATTTGTTTATTGACAACTTTGCGATGGGTCCGGACACTGATGCTGTTCGACAGAGCGAGTCTACGGATAGCCCTGATAGCGATCCGGTGAAAGGTTTTAAAATGAGCTGGATAGTAGCACGCAAGAATCCGACTGCTCATATTACCCCCTGGGTGATTTCAAACAACTACTACGCCATTTCGGACTCTGGCGCCGCAATGCGTAATCTCGCTTCACCATATCTGCACACACCGAACTCAACGCTCTATCCGGGTGGAGCGGAACCTATCATCACATCCGACATGAAGAGGCAATTGGCGGCAAATGGGGGCGACACGGCAAATGCTTTCAGAAAGATCACCATTGCGCCAACGAGAGTTCCGGCTTTGATGACAAAGATGATTCGGTGGTACAACACTGTTGTAGGAGATGGGACCGGCGGCAATACCGCGGCCAATGTTGGTGCTGGCGCTGGAAGACTCAAAGACGGCACCAGCAATACTCCAGCCTCGCATTTCATACACGATGTGACAAAGAACGTTTGGGTGTATGACTACAATCGTCAAACAGCAGCATGGTATATGGATAGTCTTGATGCCAGCTACAAGGCCAGTGTGAATCTCTCAACAGCTGCAAGTGACGGCAAAATAGTCGGCTCTACGCTTTGGAGTTTCAAAGGTTTGGTGTCGGCTGTTGAGGCTACTTCAAGTCAAGTGCCCGAGAGGTTTACGTTGAACCAGAACTATCCGAACCCGTTCAATCCATCAACGACTCTGGAGTATTCCATCTCCAAGAGATGCCATGTTACCCTTGAGGTGTTCAACGTCCTCGGACAATCCGTTGCGCGCCTCGTCGATGAAGAGCTAATGGCAGGAACATACCGAACAACCTTCGATGCGTCGAAGATGAGCTCGGGGGTCTATTTGTACCGCCTGAAGGCTGGCGATTTTGTTCAAACGAAGAAAATGGTGTTGGCGAAGTAATGGAGAGGTTTTTCCGTTGTCTGCACCGGGGCTGGCATACCAATGGTTGGCCCCGGTGTACGACCACGGATTTTTTTTGATGTATCGAACACAGAGTCGAATTCACAAGAGTTGTTTCAGAACAGAGATAGCGGAGACTGCTGTGATACTTGAGCGATATTCAATCGGGGTCGGTGACAGATTTGCCCGTGAGGGTGCGGCACAATTGTGTGCGCTACAGGAAGCGGAACGCCGGGGTGTGATCATCGTTCCGGTGTGGAACAAATCATTTCGTGAACACTCGATTGTGGGCACCAAACCCACCGACACACGCTCAGCGGCAGACAACGCTGTGAAGGAGCGCGGTTGGAAGAACTCCTACTATGTGGATGCAGACCACATTGGTTTGAAGAATGTTGATCTCTTTATCGATTCAAGCAATTTTTTCACGCTGGATGTAGCGGACTACATTGGCAAAGCTACCGGAGACAGGGAGATCGAAGCATTCGTCGGATCAATGTCGAAGTACCTGACAGCGTTTCCGATGCCCGGGGTGCGAACCACGACAAAAGTCACAGAGGCAGATCTGCTGGCCATCGGCCGAAAGTACTTGAATGCGGTGCGGGAAGCAGGAAGGATCTACCGTCACATAGCGGCAAAAAAAGGAGTGGATCATTTCGTTGCGGAAGTATCCACGGATGAAGCAAACGAGCCGCAAACGCCGGCGCAGTTGTTTTTTATCCTGGCTGCCCTTGCCCACGAAGGGGTGAAGGTGCAGACGATCGCGCCGAAGTTTACAGGGAGCTTCCTGAAGGGAATTGATTATGTTGGCTCCGTCGAGGCATTCAGCACGGAGTTCGAGGAAGATCTGATC
>JBGPAN010000536.1:0-3373 GCA_041480785.1 Bacteroidota bacterium
AACGCCGAAGGGTTCGACTTTCAGCGATCACAGGAGAGCGCGTTTTCCCGGGGCGACCGGGAATTGAGCGCGCAGGCGATGAGCGCCTTCGTGGACAGTCTCCAGGTACTCCTGGATTCCTCGAACGCTCAAATCGCAACACTCGTTCAGAAGGATGTGTCTTCGATTTTGAACCCGATGAGACCTCCGGCGACGGTTGTTCGGAACTCCATGGATCAGCGCGCGGCAGCTGATGCCCACGTCTCGACTGCCAGCATGATGCTGGATGGAGAGTTCTCAAGAGCAACGTACTATGCCCGCCGGATTCATGAGTATTCCGTCGAGATCTACAAGAAATATGCGATACCGTTCGCGTGTGTCGTGTTTGTTCTCATCGGAGCCCCGCTCGGCATCATGGCGCGGCGAGGGACGTTTGGTGTCGCAGCGAGCCTGAGTCTTGGCTTCTTTCTCCTGTACTGGGCCTGCCTCATTGGAGGAGAGAAACTCGCCGACCGCGGATTTATCGATCCATGGTTCGGCATGTGGTCGGCTAACATTATCATTGGTCTGATGGGATTGTATTTGACGTTCCGGACGGCACGCGAGAGCCTCACCATCAATTGGTCCTTCTTGCGAAAGCTTACGCCGAAGAGCTGGCGGGTGGAGGAAGAGGCCACATGACAATTCTCGACCGATACATCGTTCGCCAATTGCTCTCGGTGTTCCTCTTCGGACTTCTGACGTTCCTGCTGATTTTTGTCGTCATCAACATGATGGAGCGGCTCGACGATTTCATCGACGCCGATGCACCGATCCAGGTCATCTTCCAGTACTACGTTGCGTTTACCCCTGAGATTATCAAACTGATGACACCCGTTGCCCTGCTTTTGGGCGCACTTTTCGTCGTCGGACGTATGGCAAACCAGAACGAACTCTCTGCGATGAAATCGAGCGGGCTCAGCCTCTATCGCTTCCTCCTCCCTTTTGTCGTGGTCGCGCTCTTGGTCAGTGCCGCATCGATATACTTCAATGGTTGGATCGTTCCCTACGCAAACGCGCAGAAAGCCTCCATCGAACGAACTCACCTGCATCCATCACAAGGTACTCGCAGCACGCTTCCGCTGTTCTTTCAGGACGGCCGGACTCGACTTGTATCGGTCAATTACTATGAGAGCGCAAGCCGAATCGGCTACCGTGTCAGCATCGAGGAATTGACAGACACCAATTTGACGGTCTTGCATCGGCGGTATGATGCCAGGCAAATGGAGTGGGGACGTCTTCGGAACACACCGGGGGATACTCTGACCGAAGGATGGATCTTGATCAACGGAACGTTGCGGGAGTTCAACGGGGACTCGCAGCGACTCACGACCTTTGAGCGCTTGCCGCTGGGAAGGCTCAGCATTACGCCGACCGATATCGAGGAGAAGCAGCGCAAGCCGGACGAAATGAACTATGTCGAGTTGCGTGAGTTTATCAGAAATCAGGAACGAGCAGGTCAGGACACTTCACGATGGATGGTGGACTTTCACAACAAAATTGCGTTTCCTTTTGCCAGCGTTATCGTGGTTCTCTTCGGGGTACCGTTCGCTTCCATCAAGCGGCGAGGGGGACTTGCGATTGACTTCGGAGTCTGCGTCGCTGTGACGTTTATCTACCTCGGCTTTATGAAAACGAGCCACGTGTTTGGCTACAACGGAGATCTCAACCCGTTGCTCACCGCGTGGCTCGCCAATATCATCTTTCTTATCCTCGCCGTCATCAATATCATGCGGGTCGAGAAGTAACCGACATCACGCCAGAATGGCGACGACCTTTTCCTGAATGGGTTGACCCGGAACGATGACCTCTTTGTTCTTCGAGATATAGACATCAATCTCGCTCCTCACACCGAATTTTCCAGGCAGGTAGATTCCCGGTTCAATAGAAAATGAAGTCCTTGGAATAATCCTGCGTTCGTCCCGTGTTTCGAGATTGTCAATGTTTGCTCCATTGCCGTGAATTTCTTCCCCAATGGAATGGCCGGTCCGATGCACGAAGTACTGGTCGTATCCTTTTTCCTTGAAGAAGTTCCGCGCAGCGTCGTCAATCTGGTATCCGCAGATCTCTTTCCCGGCTTTGAACGCATCCTGCACGAAACGCAGCGCCGCGTCGCGACCGCCCTTCACAATTTCAAAGATTTTCGTGTACTCGTCCGGCACTGTCTCGCCAATGTATCCCGTCCAGGTAATATCCCCGTACACCGACCGTGGCTTGTCCGTCTTCGCCCAGAGGTCGAGCAACACAAAATCCCCTTTCTTCACAGGACTGTGGATTTCTTTTGTGGGCTCGTAGTGCGGATTGGCGCTGTTGGCGTTGACCGAACAGTTGGGGTCACTCTCGGTTTTGATCCCACGCTTCCTGAACTCGGAAAGCATGAACTGCTGAACATCATATTCGGTGAGCGGCGTATTTGACACAATTCGCTGTTTGATAAATCCAAAGGTAAGGTCGACGATCTGGCGGAGGTGTTTCGCCGTGACCATGTTGTCTTCCGCCTGCTCATCATCCCATGTCGCTTCGAACCGTGAGACCAGATTTGCAGACGACACAACTTCCAACCCCTGACTACGGACGAGTTCGATCGTCCCCGCGTCGACATTGGATACGTAAGGTATGTTATTCATCGGAGAATATTCCATCGCGACTTTCTTCACACCGCCGACAATCTTCTTCACCCCTTCCCGCAACGATTGCCAGCTGACATACAGTGTCTTGTCACCGGGCAAACTGTCGAGATTCCATTGCTCGATGTTGTGAACGAGTTTCTGCGCAGGACCTTCCGCAGGAATGAAGTAGAAATACCGGCGCGTCTGCATGATATGCGGCGGCAGATTCAAGATGCGTGTTGCAAAAACGTTCGAGCCCCGGAAATTGTAGAAGAGCCATCCGTCGATATGCTCTTCCCGAAGAGCTTGTTGAATCATCTGGATTGTCTCTAGTCCTAGCGTTGCCATGAAGTCATCTCCGTGCGATTGGTTTATAGGTTTCCTGTTTCAAGGTTGGCGTCTGTCTTAATAAACGAAAAAAGCCCGCAGCTCTCAAGCGCGGGCTTTCTTGTGTGAATGGAGTGGAGCTATTTACCAACCGGCTCGAGCTCCCGTTTGGTAGGCTCGTTCGGATAGACCTTCTTCTCCGTCATCCTGCGGCGGCGCCGGTATTTCGTCTCGACGACCAGCTGGGGCTCGGGCTGCTCCTCTTCAACGTCCGGATACGTGAAGATCTCATACTTGTAGTTGCGAAGAATGATGTCCTTCCCATTCCGTCCAAGGACGTACTGCGGCAGCAAGGGAATTTTCCCTCCTCCTCCCGGAGCATCGATGACGTAGTACGGTATGGCAAGTCCCGAGGTGTG
>JBGPAN010000537.1:0-3370 GCA_041480785.1 Bacteroidota bacterium
CGATGGTCGCGCTGTTGTTCACCAGCAGAGTTCCTGATCTCAGGTCGAGAAGCCCTGTGATCTGGACGCTTCCGTTCGAACGCACCCTGTTCGCCGTGCCGACATCAACACGTAAAGACGAGCAGATCCCCAAGCCAGCCGAGTTGATCACAGCTCCCGAGATCGGTTTTCCCCCGGGAACACCTGTGGCTCCTCCAAATACCAGGGATCCACCATTGCTCTGTATTGAGCCCCCGTTGGTGACCGTCGCGCTGTCTCCGTTCACAATAAGATCGTTCGAACCGAGACTCAGACGAGTGCCAGAAGTAAGCGTAATAGAGTGTGACGCGAGCACTGATTGACCGAACGCGATCGTACCGCCAGAATTGTTGAAGGCAATGTCGAAGGCTTGGAAGAGACTACCGGCGTTCATTGCTTGAGACCCCGTGCCACTGATTTCAACCAGGGAACCAGTCCCAGCGCTGAAAGAGCCACCCGTCCGAAAGAAATCCCCCAGAACCTTTAAACCTCCGCTTCTCCCCTCACCAACAACGCACGATCCACCGGATTGCGTGAATGTGCCGGTTTGCAGGGTCACCCCATCTCTCACATTGCACGCGCCACTGCTTACATTCAGCGCACTTGTGATGCTTGAGTTGACCAAAAAATCAACCGTGCCACCTGTCACTGACAACTTGTCGATAGTCGCACTGTTGTTCACCAGCAGATCTCCTGATCGCAGGTCGAGAAGCCCTGTGATTCGGACGCTTCCGTTCGAACGCACCCTGTTCGCCGTGCCGACATCAACACGTAAAGACGAGCAGATCCCCAAGCCAGCCGAGTCGATCACTGCACCCGAGATCGGTCTTCCTCCGGGAACAGTTGTGGCTCCTCCAAATACCAGGAATCCGCCGGTGCTTTGTATAGAACCTCCGTTAGTGACAGTCGCACTGTCTCCGTTCACAACAAGATCGTTCGAACCGAGATTCAGACTACTGCCGGAAGTGACGGTGATGGAATGAGACGCTAGCACTGATTGACCGAATGCAATCGTGCCGCCAGTATTATTGAAGGTAAGGTCGTAGGCCTGGAAGAGACTGCCGGCGTTCATTGTCTGAGGCGCCGTGCCACTGATTTCAACCAAGGAACCCGACCCAGCGCTGAAGGAGCCGCCCGTACGCACGAAATCTCCCAGAACCTTCAGATCTCCGCTTCTGCCCTCACCAACAACGCACGATCCACCAGATTGCGTGAATGTGCCGGCCTGGAGGGTCACCCCATCTCTCACAATGCACACGCCGCTGCCTACATTCAGCGCGATCGCGACACTTGAGTTGGCAAAAAAGTCAACTGCTCCAGCTGTCACAAACAAATTGTCGATTGTCGTGCTGCTGTTAAGGAATTGTGTGGTTCCTCCATCTCCATCACACTTCACGCTGCCGAATTTGCCGCCGTCGAACGTGACGATCCCCGACATATGACTCAGGAGCAGCATGCCGGTGGTCGAAGTGATCGACCCTCCGTTTGTATGGTGGTTCAAGGGCAGGGGCGTCACGAGCCCTCCGGAACCGTCGTTCAAGAATGGAGGACCAACAACGTGAGATAGCGTCAGCGTATTGCTGCCAAGAACAATCGTCTTGCCGGCATCATTGAAGATCTTGAGGCTTAGTGTGGTTGGTCCATTGATGTTGACCGTGCCGCCAGTCTTGCCCGTGTTGAAGATGAAACCGCGAATAGCGCCAGAGATGTTCAGCACCCCGTTCGATGCGTTCAGCACGTGGACGGTGAAGTTTCTGTTTCCGGAAAGCGCCGCTGACGTATTGGGCGCAACGATTCCCCGGTCGAACAAGAGCGTGCCCGCATCGTCATTCTCCACGACCACGGAAAAATACGCATCTCCTGCCGGAGTCGCTGCGGAGCTGGCAGAAAGGGTTACTGTGGATGCAAAACGAATCGTACCTGTTGAGGCATTACGAACCAACGCCGTGCCTGCGCCGAAGCCATATGTGAGATTCTGCATCGATACGCCGGCCGCGTTCCAGGCGGCATACCATGTTACGTCGCGGTTGAAGATCAATAGACCCGTCCCTGCGTTTTCCACCGATGAAATTGAGTTGTCGGCAAATGAGGCGCTCGCACCAACAACAAGCAATACCGGACCGTTGAAGGTCGCAGAGGATGATCCGCTAACCGAGATGTCAGCCTCGCTCGGCTGCTGCGCCGAAGAGCCAACATTCCCCAACGAGATTGTGTCCTGAAAGAGAGCTGATCCGGATGAGATCGTGATTGCGTTGTCCGGTACGAGATTGATGGTTCCGCTCGATGGTATGATCACTCCAGCAAATGACATTGGAGCAGGAAACGCGACATTTGAGCCGGCAGTTTTGTTGACAGTTAAGAAACCAGCGCCATAGGATCCATAGAGCGCTTCGGGTCCAGCGGTGAAGCTGCTTCCGCCGATATAGTTCAGACTAAGGTTTGCGCCTTTGCTCGGAGGCTTGGTCAGAAACCCTGCAGTGTCATAGCATGTGATCGTAGCTCCGCTTCTCAAGCGGACGAGCGACGAATCGGACATGTCGAGAGAACCGGCTTTCAGAATGATACCGGATGTCGGGGAACCGCTCGAATGTTGGTCGGCGAGATTAAGGAATTCCACACCGGTTGACCTTGTGATCCTTACGATGCCACCGGGCAGGTTCAATACGAGATTGGGGATATACGTGTCGGCCCGATGCGTTATCAGCGCGCCATTCCGGGCCATGACGGTATTATCGTCGACCTGAATGCGGATCTCGTTCGCAGTTCCGAGCGAGCGAAGCTCGATGGTCAGTCCCGTGGCAATGTTCGGATACTTTACCGAGCTGATTTCTATGTCGGCATTGTCGACTGGGTCTGTCGGAGAGCCGTCTGTGTCGACACCGTCTCCGGGGTATGTTCCGGCGAAAACTATGAGCGTCCCGCCGTTTGCCACAGAGTTTAGGCCAACGTGAATGGACGCTTTCGGCCCAGATCCAGCGGGAGCGTTGGTAGGGTTTGCGCCAGTGTAGGAATCAGAGCCGTTGGTGACATCGACATAGATCTTGGACAACTGAGAGAACGCCTTCGATCCTCCTAGCAGAAGCACCAAGAGCAGCACGATATGTCGTAAGCGCAGGTGCATGAAGTGTGTTATTATTGGCAGGACATTCAGCAAGTTCGGCTGTCCCCACCTTTGAGCCTTCTGGAGGCTCGGTACACCCTTCGACAAGCTCAGGGTGTGACATGTTTCTTTTTGAGTACGCATCAAACAAAACGTAGATACATCCTGAGCGGAAGGAGCGTTTCTTGCGACTGTAGTCGAATCCTTCGACAGGCCCTTCGACAAGCTCAGGGCGGTGCTCAGGATTCGACC
>JBGPAN010000538.1:0-3369 GCA_041480785.1 Bacteroidota bacterium
CTTATCTGGCAATTGTCCTGCTCATAGCATCGTTCGGAGCATTGTATTACTTCGTCCAGGGTAAGATGAAGCTGACGACTTTCGCGATCATCTTGACCGTTGTCATCGCTGCTGATCTCTGGCGAGTTGACGCGAAACCGGCGGAATTCCATGATCGATCCGTCATGCAGCAGTTGTTCACCACACCCGAGTACGCAAAATACATGCAACGCGATACAACGCTCTTCCGGATTCTTGAATTCGAAAACGGTCAGCCGAAGTACAACAACATGTTCGCCTACTGGCGGCTCCAAAATGCGTATGGATATCAGGGTGCGAAAATGCGGGCATACCAGGATGTGGCAGAGGTCGTTGGCCTCAGGAATCCGCTCATCTGGAGCCTGATGAATGTGAAATATATTCTGTCGACGTCGCCGGATTCCGCGCTCGGACTCCCGCTCATTTACAATGGACCGGAGATGAAGATCTACGGAAACCCGGTTTCTCTCCCCCGCGCGTTCTTTGTCAACCGATACGAAGTCGCCGACGGACTGACTACCCTCAAAAAGATTGAATCAATGTCCTTCAATCCGCGGGACGTTATGTATTTCCAGGAAGACCCGAAACTCACCATCGAACCTCCTCATCCGGCTGCCAAGGTCGAGTTCACACGGTACGGTATTCACAACCTGGAGTTAAAAACCACGACTGCCAGCAACAATCTGCTCTTCTTCAGTGAGGCTTACTATCCGGTTGGCTGGAAGGCGTTCATCGACGGGAAGGAAACGCCGATCTATCGCGCGGACTACCTCTTCCGCGCCGTGATGGTTCCCGGAGGCATCCACAAAGTTGAAATGAAGTTCGAACCAAAAGGATTCTTCATTGGGAAGAATCTCAGCCTGGCAGCCAATATCGTGACCCTCGGAGGACTGGGGTTCTTTGGCTTCATCGAGTGGCGAAAACGAAAGGCCAAGAAGCATCCGGCCGAACAGCCTGGGGCATAGCGATGTGCGGCATTTGTGGCGTTTTCAATTACGGAAACTCCCGTCAGACATTTGACGAGGCTCTTCTCGTCAGGATGAGCGATTCGATCAAGCATCGCGGTCCAGACGATTCAGGGACATTTGTCTCTCCCGACAGCCGCGTCGGGTTTGGATTTCGCCGCCTTTCGATCGTCGATCTTTCCCCCGCCGGTCACCAACCGATGTTCACACCCGATCGATCCGTCTGCATCGTTTTCAATGGAGAGATCTACAATCATCAGGTGCTGCGGAAGCAGCTTGAGGCGAAGGGATATCGGTATCGCTCTCGCTCAGATACGGAAACAATCCTTTACGCGTACCAGGAGTACGGGCTGAACTTTGTCCACAAGCTGCTCGGAATGTTCTCGATGGCACTGTGGGATGAGAAGAAGAAGTCGCTCGTGCTTGTTCGCGACCGCATCGGAATCAAACCTCTTTATTACACGGTTGCTGACGGTCAATTCATTTTCGGTTCCGAGATTAAGGCAATTCTTCAGCACGGATCCGTTTCCCGGGAACCCGATACACAGGCGCTCGATGCATATCTGACCTTCCTCATCAGTCCGGCGCCGCTAACACTCTTTAAGAATGTACGCAAGCTCGAGCCTGGTCATTTCATGGTCGTCGGGCAGGACGGCAGCATCAGGAAAGAACAGTACTGGGATCCCGTACCACTCGGCGAGCAACCGTCCATCGACGTTGACGGAACGCCCGTACCGCATTCCCCCCTCCTTCAGGAGGGGGCCGGAATGACCGAAGAATCATGCGTCAGCACGATTCGTTCGCTCCTCAAGCAGTCCATCAAGGACAGGATGATGAGCGACGTCCCGTTCGGGGTTTTCCTCAGCGGCGGCATTGATTCAAGCACCAATGTTGCGTTGATGGCAGAACTGATGGACAGGCCGGTCGATACGTTTTCCGTCGGCTTCAGAGACCTGGAGAAGTATAACGAGTTGGGATACGCGCGACAGATCGCCCGGCAGTTCAAGACAAATCATCACGAAGTAATCATCGACCAGTCGATGGCATTCGATTTCCTTCCGGGCCTTATTTATCATCAGGACGAACCTCTCGCTGACCCTGTTTGCATGCCGCTGTATTTTGTCTCGAAGCTAGCCCGAGACAACGGAACCATTGTTGTTCAGGTAGGCGAAGGAAGCGATGAGCAGTTTGCCGGATACAACTCGATGTTGCGCGAACTCCGCTTCTACAAGACATTTTGGAAAGCATATCTGGGTTTGCCGCGCGCTGCAAAATCGGCCATTTACAGGACCGCTGAGTTGTATCTGAAGCGAACGCAAGGGTATCTTGCGCTCGACTACATCAGAAAAGGCCTCGAAGGCGAGGAATTGTTCTGGGGCGGCGCTGTCAACTTCACGGAAACGCACAAGCGTCGCCTGATCGACGGCAAGCAGCGCGTCGGTGATCCGCTTCCCCACACGCTCGCGAAGCAATGGCACGATGAGATCCTTCGAAGAGACCCTTCAGCCGACTATCTCAAGCGGATGATTTACCTCGAGTTCAAGAGCCGCTTGCCAGAGCTCCTGCTGATGCGCGTCGACAAAGTCTCCATGGCCACATCGATTGAAGCTCGTGTCCCCTTCCTCGATCACCGCATGGTCGAATACTCTATGACCATCCCCCAAAAGTTCAAGATCAAGAACGGCGAGACGAAATACATCCTCAAGAAGGCTGTGGAAGGCATTGTTCCAGACAACATTATAGCGCGGCGAAAACAAGGCTTTGCAGCCCCTGTCAGTGAATGGCTGCGGAATGAATGGTCGGGATTCGCGGAGAGCCGGATTCTTACATCGACCCTTGTTCGCGAAGGGACGTTGCGGCAGGAGTTCATCAAAGCCATGCTCAAGGGTCATAGGGAGCGTAAGATCGATGCCGGCCAAAACATTTGGAACCTCCTCAACCTTTCCCTGTGGTATGATTACTGGATTGAGGGAAAAGATGTGTAGATTATGATGATGGAAGCCAACGACGAAGCGTTCAAGTAAAAGGTCCGCTCATACTGGAAAACAGTTCACTGATCTTATCCATTGTTCTGAGGGAACCAACCATGAAGAAATGCATCGTAGCATTGTCCCTCTTGATGTTGGTGACTGGACCAAACCAGCCAACGACACTTCTGGGCCAGAAGAAAAGTGTGCAATCGAACCGGGGAACCTTGGTCCTGAATTTCGGGAAAAGCACATTGCCTGGCGAGGTCCGGACAATAACGGCCGTATTGACACGACCGGGATATCAACCCATTAGGAAATCAGTTTCGGCCAAGGCGGTACCAGAGCCATCGATTCTTCGGATCTGCAGCTGCACTCGGGGTTGATTCTTCCAATCGTTGTCGAGCCCTTTCAGAAAA
>JBGPAN010000539.1:0-3351 GCA_041480785.1 Bacteroidota bacterium
CCCTACAAGAAAGAAGAGATGGTGAAGCTGTACGAAATGATGTCCCGGCTTGGGGGACCCAATGGAATCATCCGGCAATCCGAATTCTTTCTTTATACCAAAAATGATCGCGAGACCATCGACGCATGTCGTGCGCTCAACCTTCGATTTCCGGAAATTACGGGGTGGATTCGTGCCAACAAGGGCGATTTCCGTCTCGTGAAAGAAATGGGGTTGAAGGAAACAGGGATGCTCACCTCCTCCTCGGATTATCACATCTTCCACAAGCAAAATCAGACGCGCAAGCAAGCCATGGACCAGTACGTCGACGTTGTCCAGGCGGCCTTTGAAGCGGGTGTACGGCCTCGATGCCACTTGGAGGACGTTACGCGTGCCGATCTCCCCGGTTTCGTATTTCCATTTGTGCAGAAACTCGAGAAGCTCAGCGAGCAGGTCCCACAGCACCTGAAGGTCAAGATCCGGCTCTGTGATACGATGGGTTTTGGACTCTCGTACCCGAATGCAACAGAGCCACGCTCCATTCCCAAGCTGATCTGGCGGCTGAAAAATGAGTGTGGGATTTCGGAGGACAGGTTGGAATGGCACGGACACAATGATTTCCACAAGGTGCACATCAATGGTGCAACGTCGTGGATCTATGGATTGAACGCCTTGAACAGCACGCTCTTCGGTTTTGGCGAGCGAACGGGAAATCCACCTCTTGAGGGGGCGATCATCGAGTATGTGGCGTTGAAGGGAGGACTGAATGGAGTGAATCTGCAGGTGATTACTGAGCTTGCGGAATACTACGAACAGGTGATTGGAACACAACTCCCGTCAAACTATCCGTTCGTTGGCAGGGATTTCAACACGACGCGCGCAGGCATTCACGCCGGCGGTCTGCGGAAGTTTGAACAGATCTATAACATTTTCGACACAGCTGCATTGATGAACAGGCCACCGCGCGTTTCGATTACTCACAAATCAGGATCCGATGGAGTCGCGCTCTGGGTGAACGAGTTTCTCGGTCTTAAGGGTGACGAGCGGCTGACAGTGATGAAGGTGGCAAAGATATTCCGATGGGTGATGGATCAGTACGAGAAAGACGGTCGTATGTCGTCCATTACCGATCAGGAACTGGAAGAACAGGTCAAGATTCAATTACCGGAACACTATAACAAACTGAAAAGAAACTAACAAAACCAGGAGTATGCGATGAGAGTTATCGTACAATCGAACTACGATCTCGTAAGCAAATGGGTTGCGTCGTATGTTGTCAAAAAGATCCGCGACTTCAAGCCCACGCCAGAGAAACCGTTTGTCCTCGGGCTTCCGACGGGGTCTTCACCGCTCGGCACATACAAAGAGCTGGTCGCTATGCATAAGGCCGGCAAAGTGTCGTTCCAGAATGTGGTGACATTCAACATGGATGAGTATGTCGCAATTCCGAAGGAGCACCCGGAGAGCTACCATTCCTTCATGTGGAACAATTTCTTCAGTCACATCGACATCAAAAAGGAAAACGTTAACATCCTCAACGGAAACACCCAGGACCTTGAAAAAGAGTGCAGTGGCTACGAAGAGAAAATCAAGAAGTTCGGGGGCATCCAGTTGTTCCTCGGAGGCATCGGTCCCGATGGACATATCGCGTTCAATGAACCCGGCTCATCGCTTTCTTCGCGGACGCGTGTGAAGACGCTGACCTATGACACCATCCTTGCCAATGCCCGTTTCTTCGGCAATGACATCACGAAAGTTCCAAAAACGGCCCTGACTGTTGGTGTGGCGACAGTGCTGGATTCTAAAGAAGTTGTCATCATTATCAACGGCTACAAGAAGGCCCGTGCACTGGCAAATGTTGTCGAAAGTGGAGTAAACCACATGTGGACGGTGAGTGCTCTGCAGCTTCATCCGCACGGCATCATTGTGTGCGATGACGAAGCGACGCTTGAGCTAAAGGTCGGAACCGTGAAATACTTCAAAGACATCGAGGCCTCCAATCTCGATCCGGCGACTCTGCTTCGCTAAGCAATCACATTGGGTCAAAACAAAAAACGGGCGAGAGGTTCTCGCCCGCCTTGTTGTTGGGCTGTCGCTTAACTGCCTTGGCAACACTCACCTGGGCTTGATTGTAGGCTCGGATGTTTTGGGTTTCCAGAACCTGCCCACCACAATCAACGTCATCCAGAACACAAGACTTGCGAGCATGGCAAAAAACAGGAAACGACGAATGAAGTAGGTGTGCCCACCCTCCGTCGGATAAAAGGAATAGGCTAGCTGAGGTTTGAAAAGATATCTCTGAAGATTTCCCAAGAGAAAGGCCCTGTCGCTGAAAAAACCCGCATAGTTCTCCCGAACATCTTCAACGTAGGGCGGTCGTCGATACTTGAGAATCGACTGAGGCGTAAATTCGCTCCGTACTAATGCGTTACACACTGCAAAAGGCACTGTCACCAGTGTGTCTTTCTCTGGAAAACCGGGATGGTTTCTCCAGATCCAGTCCGCGTAGACTCGTACAAACGTGCTGTCAAATGCGTTCTGCTGGTTTAGATGGAACAGCTCTGCCGTGTTGAGAACCTGCGCTTCTTTGTTGGTGATGTAGAGCTCGCCTTGTGACACGTCGACAAATGCCCACCGATGTTGTTCACGAATGTATGATTCCGCCCAGGCATGCCCTGTATACACGATGCTGTTGTCCTGCGTTCGTGCCCCAAAAACAAATCTCGTTGGGATCCCGGCTCTGTTTGCCCAGAACACCCACACCTGGGCGTGCTGTGTACACCACCCTTTTCCGGTCCCTGCTACCATTTCGCAGTACAAACGGTATGGATTCATCCACCGTTCGTCATCCTTCGGCACGCCGCCTGCACCTTTGAGCTTCTTGCGAAGGTAAGGAGTGAGTTTCTCCATTCGCGTGAACGTCGGATCTGTGTCGCGTATTCCCACCTCATCACGCAGAATGCGACTCACTTCAGCCAGCCCCGCGTCACCGACATACCGGTAATCATCTACCCAGTCGTTGACCGAATACTGTTCAAACTCTCCACAGGGCACATTGGCGCGAACAACGTAGACGTCAACGTGCTTCATCCCAAGGGATGCATAGTACTCTTCGCCGTAGAAGCGAATGGAGATTTCGATCGGCTGAATGTCCGGGTATGTGACAGGAATAAGCTTGTAGGTGTGGAGCTCGCTGAATGTTGTGTCGATGCGAAACGACGGTTTCATCCCGGTGGCGGTTTGCTCCTTCCCGCCGTCCGTGAGGATCTTCCATTCGGTTATTTCACTCGTGCAAGCAAGGTCCAGTTCGATGTGATTGCGTTCCACGAGCTTCCACTCGCGAATGGTAGGGATATCGAGCGGGTAGTAGAG
>JBGPAN010000540.1:0-3348 GCA_041480785.1 Bacteroidota bacterium
CACGCTCGAACCGGGAAAGCTTGCCAACATTCTCGTTACTGACGGCGATCTCTTCGCCGAGAAGACGAAAGTGCAGGAAGTGTGGGTCGACGGCAAGCGCTACGAAGTGAAGAGCCCCGTACCAGCGGATGTGCGCGGCGTTTGGGACATGCACATTGATTCCGACAGCGGACGATTGACGCTGAGAGGAGACGTGGAGAAGCCAACCGGAACAATAAATTTCCGGGGACGTGACCTGCATCTGTCATCTGTCGCGTTCAACGCCGGCCGGCTTGCAGTGACGTTCCCGGGCGATTCAGTCAAGGCCCCTGGAACGGTGCGTCTGTCCGCGACCGCGAACGACAAAGAGATGTATGGAATTCTTGAAGTTCCGGACGGATCCCTCTTCAGCTGGAAGGCAACGCGGAAAGAACCGGCAAAGGATGAGCCTGATACTACCAAGCCAAAGAAACCCGAGATGGCAACGTCGCCGGTGACATTTCCACCAACAGAATTCGGTCGAACGAAACTGCCGGATCAGCCTGAAAACATTCTCGTGAAAAACGCGACGATCTGGACGCAAGGCCCACAGGGTAAGCTCCAGAATGCAGATATGCTTGTTACGAAGGGAAAGATTGTGAGGGTCGGCCAAAACCTCACGGCGCCCAAGGATGCTCTTGTCATCGACGGCACCGACAAGCATGTGAGCCCTGGCATCATTGATTCCCACTCACATACTGCCGTCGCTGGCGGCGTCAACGAAGGGGGACAGGCGATCACATGCGAGACTCGAATCGAAGATGTGCTTGATTCAGATGACATTTGGATTTACCGGCAGCTCGCCGGCGGGACCACGATGGCGAATGTTCTCCATGGCTCGGCCAATCCGATTGGCGGACAAAACGCCATTGTGAAGTGGCGTTGGGGAGGGGTGCTCGAAGATTTATTGCTCACCGGCGCGCAACCCGGAGTGAAGTTCGCTCTCGGCGAGAACGTCAAACAGAGCAACTTCGCGACTCCACGAGGGGGGTCTGCTCGCTATCCTCAAACCCGGATGGGCGTCGAGCAATTGATACGAGATCGCTTCAACGCCGCACTGGACTATGAGCGCTCGTGGAAAGAGTGGGAACAGAACAAGCTGCTCATTCCTTTTCCACGGGACCTCGAACTCGATTGTCTCCTGGAAATCGTAAAAGGAAAGCGTGACATTCACGCTCACGGCTATCGCCAGGACGAGTTGCTCATGCTTATGCGCGTTGCCGAAGATTTCGGCATACGGGTTGCATCATTCGAACATGTGCTTGAAGGCTACAAAATCGCTGACATCATGGCCAAACACGGCGTTGCCGGTTCGGCGTTCAGCGATTGGTGGGCGTATAAAATCGAAGCGTGGGATGCAATACCCGGCAATGGACCTCTGATGCATCAACACGGCGTTGTCGTTTCGTACAATTCCGATAACGATCAACTTGCTTCCCGGCTCAACTGGGAAGCGGCGAAGGCCGTCAAGTATGGGATTCCTGAAGAGGAGGCGTTCAATTTTGTGACCCTGAATCCAGCAAAGCATCTCAAGATCGACAAGTGGGTCGGCTCCCTGGAGCCGGGAAAGGATGCCGACTTCGTCATCTGGAACGGCAACCCGCTGTCGACGTATTCGAGATGTGAACAGACATGGATCGACGGAAAGAAATATTTCGACATTCAGGAAGACAAACTCATGCAGGAGCAGATTACAAAAGAACGCGCGGCTCTCGTTCAGAAGATCCTCGCGACCAAGAAACCAGCTGCTGCCCCGACCGGCGGTCCGCCGATGCGATTCAGGCGGCCGAATGAACAGCAAGAACAATCGTCCAACGAGGAGGGCCTGAGCCATGAAACGAACTAACATCCTCCTGGTCGCGAGCCTTCTCCTGTCGGTCGCATGTGCTCTTGCTGCTGATGCAATTCCTGCGGCAAAACAGAAGAAGCCGATCGCACTTGTCGGCGGTACAATTCATACTGTCAGCGGCGAAGTGCTTCAGAACGCTACCATTGTATTCGACAAAGGAAAGATCATCGCTCTGGGCGCAAGCGTGATGATCCCTGCGGACGCCGAACGTATCGATGTGACCGGGAAACACGTCTACCCCGGCATCATTGATTCATATGATCATGTCGGCCTTACGGAAATCGGATCAGTCCGTGGAACGGTCGATCTCGCCGAAACCGGCTCGATCAACCCCAACGTCAAAGCAGAGGTCGCCGTCAACCCGGAAAGCGAATTGATCCCTGTTGCCCGTTCGCAAGGAGTCACAATTGTCAACACAGCTCCCACCGGGGGATTGATTTCCGGTCTCGCTGCAGCTTTGATGCTTGATGGCTGGACATGGGAAGATCTTACGCTAAAAAGTGGTCTCGGACTCATCATCAATTGGCCATCAATGGTCTACACTCCATCACGATTCGTTCGCGTGACAAAGGAGGAATGGCAGAAGCAGCGCGACGAGCAGCTGAAGGCACTCCGCGAGACATTCTCCAGCGCCCGAGCGTACATGACGGCAAAAAAGGCCGAGCAGCAAAAGGGGGTGCAATACCATGACGCTGATCCCCGCTGGAACGCCATGATCCCCGTTCTGGAAGGACGCATCCCCGTCTTCGTTCAGGCAAACGAGCTCAGCCAGATTCAGGGGGCGATCACGTGGGCTGAACAGGAAGGTGTGAAACTTGTCATCGTCGGAGGTCGAGATGCAATTTTTGTCAAAGACCAGCTGAAGGCAAAGGACATTCCGGTGATCGTCACCGACGTTCAGTCGGCCCCCATGCGGCAATGGCAGGGGTATAATGAAGTATTCTCCCTTCCGATGCGGCTCAAGCAAGCCGGCATACGATTCTGTATTGCCGGAGATGGCGATGCATCGAATTCCCGAAACACGGCATTCCATGCCGCCAACGCCGCCGCGTATGGGCTACCGCTCGATGATGCTCTCAAATCGGTGACGCTGTATGCCGCACAAATTCTGGGCATCGCGGACAAAGTCGGATCACTTGAGGTGGGGAAGGACGCAACGCTGATTGTCACAACCGGCGATCCTCTTCAGCCACCAACCATCACGGAGCGGATGTTCATTCAAGGCAAGAAAATTGACATGCGCGACAAACACAAGCAGTTGTACGAGAAGTACCAGGAGAAGTATCGACAGCTCAGTGGGAAGTAGATGTACGTACTGTCCCCGGACTTCAGTCCGGGGTAAATCGGGTAGGAGGCGGGGTTGCCCCCGCCGTCCTCCCACACCACCGTACGTACGGTTCCGTATACGGCGGTTCGTCACATTAAATGGATGTGAGCGGCGTCTATGCTCATTGCCATCGTCTTCCCTTTCGGGTGATGCA
>JBGPAN010000541.1:0-3344 GCA_041480785.1 Bacteroidota bacterium
AGTGACAAGACGACACTGATCGCATATGATGATGATGGAGGAGTGAGCAACTGTTCGAAGATCACGTGGAGTTTGGCATCGGGGACGACATATTATGTAAAAGTCAGAGGATATGCTAATGCTGCAGTAGGAGCCTACACGATCGATGTAAAAAGGCTGGGAGGGGTTGCCTTTGATCCTGACAATCTGATGCAGAATTATCCCAATCCATTCAATCCATCAACAACAATCGTCTATCATGTCGCAGGCCAATCCACTGTCCACCTCGAAGTATACAACTCCATGGGCCAACTGGTCAGAGAGCTGGTCAATAAAAGCCAGGATGCAGGAGTCTATGCTGTAAGATGGGACGGAAGGAATAATGATGGGTCGACCGTTTCAAGCGGGATGTATTTCTGTAAATTCAGAGCAGGCACAGACATTATGACAAGGAGGATGCTGTTGCTGAAATAAGGACATTTGTCCTCCCGCTTTTTTGCATCTGGAGTCGAGGTGTCATAGCTTCAACTCCAGATGGATAATTAGAGCGCACTGGCAGCTTGCTGAAAAACGGTTTACAGCGCCATCCGATAGATCGCCAGCCAGCTGAGCGGTCTGGCGGGGATGGCTCAATTTTTACAAGACCCGAAGGGTTTCGCGTTTTCAAAGGCGTCGACTTGAGTCGATGACGGGCTTTTTTCAGCAACCTCCCAAGGCAGCTGGAAGCCATGGGAAGCTTGCGATGATCAGATGGCTGTGTGGTAAGGAGGAAGTGAGTAAGAAGTAAAAAGTAGCGAGTAACAAGTATTGATACTGTCGAGATTATTGGTAATTCGTTATTCGGCGTTCGCAATTGGATATTGATTTCGGGCTCAGGCAATGTCCAATAGCCAACGTCCAATAGCCAACGTCGAAGTGAAAGTGACGAAGTTGGGCGCTAGACGCTAAACCGCACAAACATCACATCTCCATCCTCAACAAGATAGTCCTTGCCGTGAATGTGGAGCAGGCTTTGCACTTTGGCTGCTTAGCGGCTCCCCCGAGACGGCTCCATTACCCCCAATTGTAGATCCCCGAGTGCCCGTTTCATTGGTTTCTTATCAGTTCAACCGTTTGCACGTTCAGTAGTTTTGAACATTGGTGTCTTCTGAACATACCGGTTGATTCTTGTTCAGAATGTTCATATGTTCATACTAAATGAACACAACCAAATATCGAACATGAAAAAGCGAGAAGAAGAAATACTGGAGCAGGCGATTGACGCCTTTACACATGAGACGGAGCTCACCGTCGAAAAAGAGGTTCGAGAGACACATCAACTCGCTCTGCCTCTTGATGACGACGCGGTAATAGACGCAATTCTTCGGATAAACTTCCACGGAAAGACGGCTGAGTATTGGGCAAAGGTGAAACCGACTTTGACAAATACAGCCATGGGGCAAATTGCACATCGGTTTGGAGCCGATACTGCGAGGCGGCTCCTGGTCACACGACATGTTCATCCACAACTGGCAAAAACCCTTCGTGAACTTCGTGTGCAATTCCTAGACACGGCCGGCAATGCATACATCGACAACTCACCGAATCTCATTTTCATCCAGGGACAAAAGCGCCAAGCGGAAAAACACGAGACAACAGAAGAGGGAATGTTAGGCCGCGCGGGGCTCAAACTCGTGTTTGTTCTCTTGTGTGGGCGCAAGTTGAGAAATCAAACATATCGGGACTTGGCGCAGACAGCAGGTGTAGGCTTGGGAACAGCGGCGGGAGTCCTGAAAGATCTCACGGCACAGGGATACATGGTAGAGCATCGGGGGCCGCAACGGAGGCTCATTCGACAAGCAGAATTGTTGCGCAAGTGGACAACCGCGTACGCGCAACGTTTGCGACCTAAGAACCTCATAGGCAGATATAAAGCAACGAGACCTGAGTTGTGGCGAGAAACTGACATCGAAAGGTTTGGTGCACAGTGGGGTGGAGAAGTAGCGGCTCAGCGTCTGACACATTACCGCAAGCCTGAGATTACCACGATTTATGTGCGAAGGCCGGTGAACAACCTCATTATAGATCTGAAATTGCGACAGGACAGGAATGGCGACATCGAGTTGAGAGAGAAATTCTGGGACTTCGAGAAGGAGGGAACGGACCGAACCGTTGTGCCCCCCCTTCTGGTTTATGCCGATTTGATGGCGACGGGTGATCCGCGCAACATTGAAACTGCCAAGATGATCTACGACGATTACCTCCAACGACATTTAAGGGAGGAATAGAGAATTATGGCATACAACCCCCTGCATCCGGGAAATGACATGTGTCTGTTTGACACATGTTGATAGGAACGTGTGTCAAAAACCATCAAATCGACACATGAGCAAGCGCCCGTGTGCCGTCAAGACACATGATCCTTGACGAAATATTTCAAACCTACGAGCATGGAAAACATAGAAGCTCTTGAACGCAGATTGTGGGACGCCGCCGACCAGCTCCGGGCAAACTCCGGACTCGGCTCCAATGAATATTTCATGCCGGTGATGGGATTGATATTCCTGCGGCACGCCTTCAACCGGTTTCTCATGGTAAAGGCGGAGATTGAGCCAAAGCTGGCAAAACGACAGGGGGTTGCACGGTCTTTGACCAGAGATGACTTCGCCAGAAAGGCCGCAATTTACCTGCGGGATGAAGCTCGATATGACTATCTCGTGTCTCTGCCTGCCGACAAGGATCCAGGTGCGGCGGTGAACAAAGCAATGGAGGATATCGAAGCGGATTATCCGGTTCTCACGGGCAACCTTCCCAAGGAATACACAAAGCTGGAGCCCGACGTTCTTCGAAGCCTTCTGCGGATCTTCTACGACTCGGCTCTGAACACGACAAACGGTGACGTGTTCGGTGGGATCTATGAGTACTTCCTCATGAAGTTTGCAGCCCAAAAAGCCCATGACGCGGGTGAGTTTTTCACGCCCGTCTCAATTGTGCAGACGATTGTCAACGTGATTGAGCCCGACCATGGAAAGGTTTTCGATCCCGCGTGCGGCTCGGGTGGAATGCTTGTGCAGACGAGCCATTTTCTCGAAAAAGTGGGCAAACCAGCGTACGAGGCTGTAACGTTCTACGGACAGGAAAAGAATGCCACGACGATTCGTTTTACGCTCATGAACCTGGCTGTTCATGGCCTTGAAGGAAAAATCCTGGAAGGAAACACCTTTTACGAAGACCAGCACGAGATGCTGGGCAAAGCCGATTTCGTGATGGCGAATCCTCCGTTCAACGTTGACGGCGTCGATGCGAAGAAAATCTCTCGTGATCCCCGGCTCCCCTTCGGACTTCCGGGAGTTAACAACAAAGGGGCCGTGAGCAACGGCAACTAC
>JBGPAN010000542.1:0-3332 GCA_041480785.1 Bacteroidota bacterium
GCTTTCCGTCGACGTCGGTGAGCCAGACTCCTTCACCCCGAGTGATGACAATATCCAGAGGATGGTAGTTATGCGCGCCGTATCGTTCTTCAAGGTCGATATACTGCTGCGTCGTCATGCAAAACTCCCCCCATAATGCAGTTGTGAATCATTCTTTGTCGAACAGCATCGTCAGCAGTGCCATTCTGACGAAGAGACCGTTTTGCGACTGCCGGAAGTAGGCAGCGCGCGGGTCACGGTCAACCAGCGGATCAATTTCTACCGAACGAGGCAGCGGGTGCATGATGATGGCATCAGACTTCATGCGCTTAAGCATATTTGGATTGATGTTGTACTGCGAAAGATCCACATCCTTCCCCTGAAGCCGCTCGCGGTCGATGCGCGTTTGGTACACAACATCAACTTTTGAAATAATCTCTGACGGGTCGGATTCGAGCTGGAAGGATACTTCGTGCTCCTGCAAGTGGCTGATGATGTCCTGCTTGATCTGCATCTCAGGAGGGGCGAGGAAGTACAGTTTCACCCTTTCGAACTTGCTCAGGAGATAGGCAAGTGATCGGACCGTGCGCCCGGTATCGAGTGCTCCAATCAAGGCAACAGAAAGACCGTCCAGGGTCTTGCACTCATTGTAGATGGTGTACAGGTCGAGAAGCGCCTGCGTCGGATGTTGCCCACCACCGCCATCGCCGGCGTTGATGATGGGAACAGGGGAGACCGCCGCCGCACGCTCTGCGCCCCCTTCTTCATTATGACGGAGGACGATCACGTCGCAGTAGTTTGAAATGATGCGGATGGTATCTTCGAGTTGCTCACCTTCGATTGCTGAGGAGAAGGATTTCGCAGACTCGGTGGAGAGCACCTTGCCGCCCAGGCGGTACATTGCCGATTCGAACGAAAAGCGCGTCCTTGTCGATGGCCTGTAAAACAGCGACGCCATAATCTTGTCATCATAATCCCGGGTGCCGCCTCGTTGGACGATCGTTTCCATCTGCGTCGTACGGCCAAACAGTTCCATCAGATTCGGGACGGAGAACTGTTGCGATTGAATGACATGCTGTAGGTTCATAGTTCCTGCTCGTGATCGTGTCTTGCTGTGATATGCGTGCCAGCTTTTCCGTGGATTGCCTCGATCAGCTGATCGGCCGATGTGATAAAGACATCTTTGCCGCCGCTGCGGATGAACCGGGTCGCCGCTTCAATCTTCGGACCCATGCTTCCGGCGGGGAACTGGCCGCTCTTCAGGTAATACTCCATCATGTCAGCCGTGGCCCGCTTGACGCCGTGTTGATTGGGTTGTTTGTAGTTCAGGTACACCTGGTCGATGTCTGTGCTGATGACAAAGCAGTCAAGCCCAAGACCTGATGCCAGGAGGGAGGACGCCCGGTCTTTGTCAATCACTGCTTCAACACCAGTAATAGAGTGGTCATCCCCAACGATGACCGGAATTCCGCCACCGCCAAGGGCAATTACGATGATTCCCAATTCCAGCACCTGGCGGATCACTTCAAGCTCAAGGATTTCGACCGGCTCCGGGGAAGGGACGACCCTGCGATAGCCGCGGGCAACATCTTCCACCATCGTCCAACCGAGGGACTTCATTTTCTCTTCCGCGACCTTCTTGGTATAGAAGGGGCCTATCGGTTTGGTTGGATTGTTCAGAGCAGGATCTGTCGGGCTTACCCGAACCTGCGTTAGGATCGTAAGGACGGGCATGTAGAAACCCGCTCGTCGCAGCTCACACTCGAGACCTCGCTCGAGCATGTACCCAATTTCGCTCTGGGTTGTTGCGACACACATGTCGAGCGGATGAGTGTATGCTTCTCCGGCTGCGCGTTCCGAGCGGAGGAGTGCTGCTCCGACCTGGGGCCCATTCCCGTGGGTGATGACAATGCGCCATCCGTCTGCAACAAGTTGTGTGATCTTGCGTGCAGTTGCATGGGCGTTCGCGAGCTGTTCGTCGACAGTTCCGCGTTGGCCCACATGGACCAGCGAATTGCCGCCGATAGCGATGAGTGCGCTCCGTGCCATTTGATCCAATCTATTTCATCAATTGATACATCACTGCTTTTTGAGCATGCAGCCGATTCTCGGCCTCCTGGAAGACAACGGAAGCCGGACTGTCAATGACCTCGTCGGTTACTTCGTCTCCACGATGGGCTGGCAGGCAATGCATGAAGATCGCTCCGCTGTTCGCTTTTGCCATCAACTGCTTATTGACCTGGAACGGATGGAAGATGGCTTTGCGTTTCTCTGTTTCCGATTCCTGGCCCATCGAGGCCCAGACATCAGTATAAATGACATCCGCGTTCTTGACGCCTTCCGCGGCATCGTGAACGACCTCAATGCGCGCACCGGTTTCTTTTGCGTCTTCAGTGGCGTTCTGAAGGGCAGTTGGATTCGGCTCGTAGCCTTTTGGACATGCCACTGCGACATGGACTCCGAGTCTTGCTCCGGCGAACATCAAGGAGTGAGCTACATTGTTTCCATCTCCGACGAAGCAGAGCTTGAGTCCTTTAAGATCGCCTTTGACCTCCTGGATCGTCAAATAGTCTGCCAATGCTTGGCACGGGTGAGAATAGTCTGTGAGGGCGTTGATGACCGGGACCGAAGCATGCTTTGCCATATCGACGACAATCTGATGAGCGAAGGTTCTGATCATGATGCCTTGCACCATTCGCTCGAGGTTCTTGGCGACGTCGTGCACAGACTCGCGTTTACCGAGACTGATTTCCATCGGCAGGAGGCAGACGGAGAATCCGCCAAGTTGATGAATACCGACATCGAATGTCATGCGCGTGCGGAGTGAGGGTTTTTCGAAAATCATCGCGAGCGTTTTTCCCTTCAGCGCGGAGGTATAGTTCTGCGGGTGAGCTTTCATATCTAATGCGAGCTTGAATGTGCCGAGGATTTCTTCTCGCGTCAAATCGCGGATGGTCAAAAAATCTTTCTTCATCGCTCTCCTACTCTCTATGAATGTTTATACAGGAACGTCGATAAATATCGAATGGATCAGCTGGAGCGCGCAGACTCGCGCCGAAGAACAGGCTCAAGATGCGTGCCACGTGATGATCCACGGCAGAGGAGGAACCAGGGCTGTCCGCCGCGGAATCCATTCAGAAAGTTAGCTGAAGGTAAGAATGCTTCCCGCAAGAAGGTAGGCATTTCCGAAAACGACAAAGGCAGTCGCAGGCGTAGGAATACGACCGGGAGAAACAGGCGGAAAGCCCCCAAAATCATATTGCCTTTGCGGTGGAGTTTTGGTATTTTTATACCGGAAGGCCTGTTATGAGAATAACGGGCTTTTCGGTCTGTACGAGCACATGGTGATCATA
>JBGPAN010000543.1:0-3329 GCA_041480785.1 Bacteroidota bacterium
ATACTGGCTTAGCATGTAGCCGGAGAACATGCCGGCACCTTTTGTGAGGAACGCGGGCAATCCAACACTCAGCGCGGGATTCAGAAGCCTATTGAGCCGCCGCTCGGAGAGCACGCTGACCATCGTCACCGCCGCACCGGCCATATCCATCGGAAGAGAGACCGGGCTTCCCTGGAAATTCGCTCCTGTCAATGTCAGATTCTGTTCTGGCAAAAAGATCGGATTGTCTGCAACGGCATTGAGCTCGATCTCAACCTGCCGCTTCGCATGCGCGACAGCGTCGTGCGCCGCCCCGATGACTTGTGGAGAGGAACGCATGGAGTATGCATCCTGCACTTTAGTCTTGATCTTTCCGGATAGAAGATCGCTTCCTTTGATGCACCTCATGATCGCGTTGGCACTACGGACCGCACCAGGGAAACCGCGAAGTTCATGGAGCCTCACGTCATACGGCTTCATGTTTGCGAACAAAGCTTCCAACGACATCGAGCAAGCAATCTCTGCCTGTTTCAACCAGCGGTTCATGTCATAGAGATGAATTGCGCTCATTGCGGTAAGAAGGTTCGACCCGTTGATGGTCGCCAAACCATCGCGGGCGAGCAGGCCAGGGACCGGTATGCCAGCCTTCTCCAGAGCCACATTGCCCGGCAGCCGTTCACCCTGATAGTACGCCTCACCCTCACCCATCATTAACAGTGCAATCTGAGACATGGGTGCCAGGTCTCCGCACGCTCCGACAGAACCTCTCTGGCACACAACGGGGGTCACTCCCTTGTTCAGCATCGCGATCAGCGTTTGCGTTATGTCTGGACGGCATCCGGATCTCCCGCGGGCATGAACATTGATTCTGCTTGCCATCGCCCCACGAACATATTCGATAGGCGCAGGATCACCAATTCCAGCGGCATGATTGTAGATGAGGAATCGTTGAAACTGCTTCACCTGGTCATCATTCAGGACGATTTCCGAAAACTCTCCAATCCCTGTGTTCGTTCCATACATGATCTCGCGGGCCTGAAGCTTCCGTTCCAGCATTGCACGGCAGGTTTTGATCCTTTCGAGTGCATCTGGATGGAGTTCGACGGTTTCCCCAAATCGAGCGATTCGGACAAGCTGTTCGATGGTGAGACCTGATCCCTGGAGAACAATCGCCATAGAGTATCCCTTCGTCTGTGCTAATTCGTGCGCGGTGCTGGTGAGTGGGTTACTGCATCTCAAAGCTACGTCAGAAGAGGTTGAAAGGCAACAAAAAGACGTGACAGCGGAGAGAAAAGGACGTCAGAAGAGTCTCATCCAGAAAAGACAAAACCCTTGAGGAGTGATTCATCCTTCAAGGGTTCTTCAATCCTGAGAATAGGGTTGTTCAGCACGCGGACGATCGCCGCGACTTGCCTACAGACTTCTGCGTGCAGATACCTACAACTCAGAGGGAATCCAGCGAAAGTACGAGCTGATCAACGCAATGGGATTCATCAAACCGTTTCTGTGCATCTTCACGTGCCTGTCGGGACAGTGAGATCCTGAGTGTTGGATTCTCTAAGAGGAGGGAAATTGCGGTCGCAAGAGCTTTTTCGTCCCGCGGCGGAACAAGGATTCCATCCCATCCGTTTTCAACAATTTCCGGAACTCCTCCGGCGCTCGTAGCAACGACCGGCTTCTCCATCGCCATCGCTTCGATAAGCACGAGTCCGAATGTTTCGCTGTAGGAAGGCAGCACGAAAACATCAATGGCCGCCAGAAATTCTGCGACATTTTCCGTGAACGGAAGGAACCTCACATATTCAGTAACACGGAGTTCCCTCGCCAACTCAACCAGATGTGCCCGATACCCTTCTTCGCCCTGAGTCTCGTCACCCGCAATTACGTAGCAGACATCCGGCTGGCGTTTGAGTACCGTGGGCAGCGATCGCAGGAATTCTTCCTGCCCTTTTTGAGGGTCCAAACGGCCTAAGACACCGACGATCGGTCGGCTTACAGAAAGATCATACAGTTTGCGCGCCCGCCGTTGATTGTACAGACGTGGATCGAACACACGCGTGTCTCTGCCAAGTGGGACAACCCGGATGAGAGTCTCAGGCACTTTCGTGTTCTCGAGCACTTCCTGCTTCATACGCTTTGTGAGTGAGATCCAGAGCGACAACTTGGAATACATCCACGTATGGAGAACATCGCGCTTGTTGACCTGGGATTGCATTTGCTGGTAGAAGACAAGCTTCGTCCAGGGATGAAACAGCTTTGAGGCCACAACAACATTGATATCCCTGGACTGCATGACGATGGCAATATCAATTCCACGGGATTTCAAGAGCCGCGCGAGTCGCACAGACGTGAGGAAATCACCGTACTTCATTTTGGGTTTGAGGAATTCTACATGAAGGTCATGCTTTTCAGCCTGACTTGCCATTGGAGTCGCTGCAGGGACGATGAGTGTGCATTCTGCACTTCGTTTCTTAAACTCGACGGCCAGCTGGATTGCAGTGAGTTCAAGCCCACCGAAGGACGAGGAGAAGCAGATAATAGCGAGGTTGTGATTCTTGGAGAAACGCATGACATTATTCATGGTCTTCACCCGCTCTTTCTGTCAGCACGACCAACCACAAGACAATTCATGTTATTAGACACACAACATCTTACAATGTCGAAGGGAAAATGTCTCTGTGAAGAAAAATTAATCGTTGCCGTCGGCATTTCGACAATGTTGAGCGTCTGGAGCAGGAAGACGGTGGAAGAATCAGCCGGATAGGCAGAGTAAACTGCCGGTCTTTTCCGAATTCATAATCGGGGGTCGAATCACTGGTCTTTCGAGCGAATCGCGGTTGTTTTTGGCAACTTCTCCCCCATGGCCACGTCTAATTCTTCAGCAACCGCAATAAAATGAGGACGAAACTGTCAAAGAGGATACCAAAACAGACGTCAACCGAATCATTAACGAAAGGGAACGAAGAGGATGTCGGGAACAAAGGGATTTCCATTCTTTTCAGCTATAGTCTTTCTCTTTGCCCTAGGGATATCATCAATCATAGGGTGCAGCTCATCTCAACAACTTGCCAGCAAGTGGAGCGAGAGCCCCATTCGGATTGACGGGAGCCTCCGCGACTGGTCTGATTCTACTGCTTTTGTCGAGAAGGACGGAATTCGGTACGCTGTGATGAATGACCGCGACTTTCTGTACCTCTGCCTGCTTTCATCGAAGGCGGGGCTTGGGCGACAGATGCTGTTTCGAGGGATGACCGTCTGGTTCGACCCCAACGGAGGCGAAAAGAAAACAATTGGTCTCCGATTCCCTATTGGTATGGGGGGAATGGGAAGGTCGGAGATGCCCGTGAGAC
>JBGPAN010000544.1:0-3326 GCA_041480785.1 Bacteroidota bacterium
CTGTTTCCCAGCCTGCCAACATACACTTTGCCGATTTCATCGAAAGATATCGAGCGTTTTTTCTGTCCGAAGCGGTTCACGTCTTCGATCAGAATGCGGTGTGCCTGGGGATCAACGGTAATTGATCGCTTTCCACCCATCAGCAAGCCAGCAAAGCCGATGAGCAGGAGCAGCACGCCCAGCAGAAATCCCGCCAGGCTGTTCGTCAGACCCGAACCGTCAAAGTTGCGGAAGCCGATCGCCAGTATCAAACCAACCACCACGGCGATCCAGGCAATTAGTGCCTGCTTGCCCGGACTACTCTCAATTTTCCATGTGTCCATGATCAATCCTTCAAGTCGAATTGACAATCCTGTCGAGTCACTTTCGGCCACCCTGACAATCAATCGGTCAAAAGAGCACGAAGTCCAAGGTCAAGCAGATCGATACGATCGCGGTTACGACGAACGAACCAGCCGGCGAGAAGCGGGCGATACTCGTGTTGCCATTCCCTTGGAAGAAGGAAGAAGTCACCCACGACCACCCCTCTGCATCGCTCTGCACCGCATTTGCATAGCCAAGCCGTGCCAGCGGTAATGTTGATGTCGTAATCTACCGTAATCTCTTCGCTAGGTGCGATCGGACGGCGGGCCACCAGATACGATAACCCTCCATCGAACAGCTGATATGCATTCGGATCACAACTATGGTTGATGTGGCGATCCGGAGAGCCAAGCAGGACAACTTTTCCATCAGGATAATCACAGTGATCGGTTCTCTCACCGAGTTCACTGCGAAGAGGCGACTCCGGCGTTATTTCCCGAACGACGTTGACTTGTCGGATCCGCTCACCTGCTTGAAATGAGCGAACAGCGAGCATGCCCTGACCCTCAATGCCGGATCCTCTAACTTCAACAGAGCGCCCAGCCAATTCCGGAACCTGCCCGGTGTTCATTCACACTCCCATTATTCAAAACCACGACCCGCGACCAGCCCCCTCAACCTGCAATCTGGGGTCTACGTACGACCAACTAAGACGAAGAGCAACGTAGAACCGGTCTTCTTCAACCTTGAACTCCTCGGGGTTCATCTTGCCGATGCTCATCCGTTGCCAGGTTGTTGTCGGATAGATAAACTCGAACTTGTTCTGCGATGTCGTCACTTTCACAGGCATGCGAAAATCCTGAACGTCTGCATTCCAGCGATACATCGCGAATGCCGAATCCCCCTTGAACGTCAATCGGACATCGAGTTGAGGTATTTTCGTTGACTTCAGGTATTGGTTGAAGAAGTAGTAGTAGTCCTTGCCCGTCTTCTGATTCACAAAAGCGAAGACATCTTCCCCCGAGATCGTCTGATACCGAAATTGTTCCTGAAGTCCTTTCAGGATGGAGAACCAGAGCGAATCATTGTTGATCACGCTTCTCAGTGTGTTCAGGACGAGTTGCCCTTTGTCGTACATGTCGCCTGAACCCTCATGCTGCACATTGTAGATTCCGATGATCGGCTCCGTGTTGCGTACGTTTGGTTTTTTTCCGTTGATGTATCGTAACGCCTCCTGGTATCCCCACACGTGCTCGACATAGAGGGCCTCTGCGTACGCTCCGAAGCTTTCATGGATCCACATGTCGGCCACATCCTTCGCGGTCACGCTGTTCCCCCACCACTCGTGCGCACTCTCGTGGATAATGATGAAGTCGAACTTCAATCCAATTTCTGAGGGGGCTCTCCCCCGATAGCCTCCCAGGTACCGGTTCCCGTACGCAACGGCGCTTTGGTGTTCCATCCCCGTGTGTGGACACTCGACCAGCTTGTATCCGTCGTGATAGAACGGATATGGTCCGAAGTACTTCTCGAAGGCCTCCATCATCGTCTTGACTTGACCGAAGGTCTTTTTCGCCCGTTCGAGGTCTTGCGGAAGAACATAGTAGTCCAGCGTGAGTTTGTCCTTGCCGTAGACGTCGCTGAAGTGCGCGTATTTGCCAACATTGATCGTCACGCAATAGTTGTTGATCGGATAGCTGATGAACCAATCGTAGCGGGTCCAGCCGCCCGGAAGCTCCGTGGTCGGCCGAAGGCGCCCATTAGAAATATCCATGAGCCCCTTCGGCACGGTGATGCTCATGAGCATGCTGTCTGGCTCATCGGCCTGGTGGTCCTTGTTCGGCCACCAGAGGCTGGCTCCTGTTCCCTGACACGTCACCACGACCCACGGATTGCCAGAGGAATCCTTCGTCCATGTAAGACCTCCGTCCCAAGGGGGCCTCGTGGCCACCGTAGGAATTCCGCCATAGAAAACCTTGATGCGGTGCAAAGAGCCCTTTTCAAGCGTCTTTGGGAGATTGACGAAGACGGCGTTGAATTCACGAGTGAAAGGCATGGCCGGACCGTCATCAAGGACGATCTTCTCGATCTCCATATTCTTGAATAAGTCGATCTGCATCCGGTTGAAGGATGTCACCACTTTGAAATAAATGGAATTCGATCCACGAACCGACTGATCCGCTGGATTGACCTTGACGTCGAGATGATAGTAGGTAAGATCATAGCACGTTCGCTCGGGGGAGAGCGCACCTCTCAGCGAATCTGCACGGGTGAATGTGGCGATTTTTGGTTGGGCAAGCGCCCATGAAGCCGACAACACTATTCCAAGTGGCAGCAACGAAAGCATCTTATGCATGAATGTTCCTTTCAGCGAAGAGTTATCTCCTGTGGTATCAATTGTAACTATGCGTCATCTCTGCCAAATCCAATTGGTCGCTTCTTCGGCTCCGGCAACGGCGGAGGATTCATGAGCTTCCGAATCTCTTCGAGAAGATAGAGAAGCCCCCGCTCGTGAGTATCCAGCCGTTCCGTGAGTTTGTTCTCTAACTCGTGCAGCTTTTCTGTCATCTCTCTGGTCACCATCAGCATTCGGCGTATCTTGATGAAAGCACGCACGACAAAAACACTCATATTCACTGCGCGGGGGCTGTTAAGGACATTGGCTGCCATTATTGCGCCATGCTCAGTGAATGCATAGGGGAGGAACCGGACGTTCCTTCTTGATGCGGTCGCAAATTGCGACCGCATGCTTGAGGACCGCAGTGATCCAGTCACCATCTGAGAGCGGATATCATCAACTTCTCGTCGCGTCAGCCGAAAGCAAAAATCCTTTGGGAATCGTTGCGAGTTGCGTCTCACCTGTTCATTGAGCCGTTTTGTGGGGACACCGTAAATGGAAGCAAGATCTGAATCGAGTATGACGCGCTCGCCTCTGACTAGAAGAATAAGCGTATCCACACGAGTTGCTACGGTACTGATCGTACGCCTTCCGGGCATGAGAAACCTCGCACAGTAATGAGATC
>JBGPAN010000545.1:0-3323 GCA_041480785.1 Bacteroidota bacterium
ATGAAGCTCACACGCTGGAAGCCGTGGCCGGAACGGGAATCGGCAAAAACCTCTCACGCTTTCAAGTCCTCTATGCCCTTCACCGCCTCTTCAATCCGCGAACGAAAAAAGGATTGCTCTCCAAACTCAGAAAGAAAAGCGTCCGTCAATGGTGCGGTGATGCGGAAGAGACAATCAATGAATTCTTCGACATGATTGCGGAGGCTTCGCGCAGACTGAACTCCTCCTCACCCACGATCCGGATCCGGGGACCTCACCTGGTCGCCAACCTCGCCGAGTCGCCTTTGGAGCAGCTCCTGGATCTCATCAAGGAACTGATGAATGATTCCGATTCCAAGCTGAACAAAGAAGAGCTCACGATCGCTCAACGCTTGATCTGGGAGGCTCAGTTTCTGATCAAGGAGTTTCTACAGCAGGCAGATTCCGCGCTGACTTACTGGGTGGAATTGCCTGAGAGGGGCTCGAACAATGTCATCCTGTGCTCGGCGCCGACTGACATTTCAACGAGTGTCGGTCCGCTTCTCTTTCGCGAAAACACCTCCGTCATCCTGACGAGCGCAACACTCGCAGTCGGGGGCACACTCGACTACATCCAACGCCGACTTGGCGCAACGCCAGCCGACACGCTGATCCTCGATACACCCTTCAACTTTCGTCGACAAATGCGGATTACCATCGGTGCTGACATGCCAGCACCGGATGCTCCTGACTTCGAACGCGAGTTGCCCGAATGGATTCTCTCGAGCATCACCAGGTCGCGCGGCAAAGCACTCGTCCTTTTCACAAGCGCGGCTCTGATGAAGCGAATGGCTAATGCTCTCCGTCAATCCCTCCGCGACGAGGGACTGCAACTGCTTGTACAAGGAATTGGACCGTCACGCTACGAGTTGCTGCAGGAGTTCAAGCGCGACATTCATTCGGTGCTCTTCGGATTGGATAGCTTCTGGATGGGAGTCGACGTGCCTGGAGAAGCGCTTGAACATGTTATCATTACCCGTTTGCCGTTCGCGGTCCCTGACCATCCATTGATCGAAGCAAAAACGGAGTTTATCACGCAACAGGGTGGAAACGCGTTCTTTGATTTTACCCTTCCCGAAGCAGTCATCAAACTGCGGCAAGGAGTTGGGCGGTTGATTCGTTCGACATCCGACAAAGGAATCATCACCATACTCGATTCGAGGATCATAACGAAGCGGTACGGCCAACTCTTCCTCCGGTCCCTTCCCTCCTGCCCAGTCGAAGTTGTCTCCTCAACCGGAGAAGTTGAGGAGCACGAGCATTACGAATGACTTCAACTGTAACAGGAGGTGCCACGCACCCACACGGTAGAATCCCGATTTCTTCCCGTGCGTTTCGCAGATAGAAATCGGGATTCTCAATCAGGTGCGTGGCACCTCTCGGCAACGAACATTCGCCGAGCTCCCCTTACCAGTTTTTCTTCAGGAGATAAATGAAGATTGGAGCGCCGACGACCGCGGTGACGACACCGACTGGTATTTCGGAAGGGGCAATGATAATTCTTGAAAGAAGATCGCAGGTAATGAGGTATGATGCACCGGCAAGAAATGAAGCTGGAAGCAAGAGGCGATGATCCGGTCCGAACATCAATCGGCAGGCATGCGGAACAACTAATCCAACAAAACCGACGACGCCGCTCACCGAGACTACCAGTCCGGTGATGAATGATGCGAGCAAATACGAAATCCTTTTTACTTTGTCCACCTCAACACCAAGGTGCAGAGCCGTTTCATCTCCCGTGGCGATGAGGTTGAACTGGCGGGATTGAAAAACCAAGGCAATCGAGGCGATCGCAACCAATGGCGCCACCACGGAAAACGAGCGCATGTCTGCAGAGCTGAGATTGCCGATCAGCCAAAGATATGTCGTTCGCAGATCCTGGTTGGCCAGCGCCGTAAAGAGAAGAATCATGGCGCTGAAAAAGGCCCCCGCCATGACGCCTGACAACAACAAAGCGTTGGAATCCAGAGCTCCCCGCCGGTGTCCCAGGACGAACACGAGCAACATGACCAGACCCGATCCGATGAAAGAGAACAGGGGCGTGATAAGGTATGACACTCCGAGCCCCGCTGACATTGCAATGAGCGCTCCGACTGTGCCGCCGCTCGAAATTCCCAGGATGTAGGGCTCTGCCAATGGATTGCGCAGAAGAGCCTGCAACGTTGCCCCCGCAAGTGAAAGACCAGCCCCGACAATCAACGCAAGCAGAACACGCGGAAGTCGTATTGAAAGCAGGATGGTTCTGTACGGTTCTGCAGAGGCATCTGCCGGCCCGGCAACGGCGCGCCAAATCTGGCCGAGTGACATCGGCGTCGATCCGATCATCAGCGACGCGACCGAAACAACAATCAGCACAACCAGCAGAACGGTCAGTGTTGCGATTGCTTTTTGAGGGGTGAGTGGAGAACGGTTCATGTGAAAAAGATGGTAGATCTTGGCGGCCTTGCGACCCCCTCTTTTTGTGGCTGTCTAAAAAGTGTCATTGTCATTTCGACCGCAGGGAGAAATCCCTCTTTCTATTCAGATTTCTCAGTCTCCGCCTTTGGCGGATCCTTCGAAATGACAAATATGGCTTGTTGGACAACCTCATGCCATGCTCCCTCATGGTAACTTTCAAGGGAGCATAACAGAGGGGGTCGATGGCAGGTATAGGACTACTTGTTCCTCGGTATCATGAAGGATCGTGATTTGCTTGCTTCAATGCCGCCTTTTCAAACGATGTCAGTGCTCGCCACATTTCTTCCAGCAAATCCCGTAGTCCCGATCGCGACACAGACGAGATGCGGACAACGGGAATGCGTCGGCCAAACGAAACGCGCTTCAGGCGCTTGAGCGTTGTCTGATCAAACAGGTCGATCTTTGTGAGTGCGACAATCTTTGGCTTCTTCGCCAGCTCCGCATTGTAGCTAGCAAGCTCGTTCAGCAGAATTTTATAGTCCCTCTTTGGATCCTCGCTGACCGATTCGATGAGGAATACAAGGACCTTTGTTCGCTCGATATGCCTTAGAAATTGGATGCCCAGACCTTTTCCCTCATGGGCTCCCATGATGAGGCCGGGCATGTCGGCTACCGTGAAGCTCTTCCCCTCGGCATAGCGGACAATTCCAAGGTTTGGGGTCAGTGTTGTGAAGGGGTAATCCGCGATTTTCGGCTTTGCCGCGGAGACCGTCGATATGAGTGTCGATTTCCCCGCATTGGGGAATCCAACAAGACCGACATCCGCGAGCAATTTCAGCTCCAGGAGGAGTTCACATTCCTCGCCGGGCGTTCCTGGCTCAGCAATTCTCGGTGCCTGGTTCGTCGAG
>JBGPAN010000546.1:0-3322 GCA_041480785.1 Bacteroidota bacterium
AGGCGGTACGTCATACCAATCATCGACGGGGCCAACGAGCACATTCGCACTCACCAACATTTGCGAGAAGACCGATGAATGAAATCCTAGAATCTCTTCAACGCTGCGTAGAACGCGGAAAAGTCAATATCAAATCCCCTTATCCACCCGACATGAAGGGTCAGGAAGGAACCGATGAGCTTGCGAAGAAGGCTCTCGAGATGGGTGTGGCGCCGCAAGACGTTCTTTCCAAAGCACTCATCGTCGGAATGCAGAATGTCGGGGTGCGATTTCGAAACAAGGAAATCTTTGTCCCTGATGTCTTGATGGCGGCAAAGGCCATGGCTGCGGCAATGGAACATCTGAAACCATTCTTCAAATCAGACGAGCTCAAACACAAAGGGACGATTGTCATCGGAACAGTCTTGGGTGATCTTCATGACATCGGCAAGAAACTCGTCTCCATGGTGATCGAGGGATCAGGATGGGAAGTAATTGATCTGGGAACCGACGTATCACCGGACAAGTTCCTCAAGGCCGTCGATGAGCATCCGGGCTGCGTCGTCGGACTCAGCGCCCTGCTCACCACGACGATGGTCAATATGGAAACAACCGTTCAACACATCAAGTCGAAACACCCGGCCATCAAAGTGATTATTGGTGGAGCACCTGTGACGGAAGAGTACGCCACCAAAATTGGAGCGGATCATTATTCTCCCGATCCTCAGGGCGCGGTGGAATTCCTGAATACGCGTTGCACACCGAACTAGAGATGCAGACGAACAGTGTCACCGCAACCAGGTCACGCTGAAATGCATCTGTTCAGCGTCTAATAGACCCCGAACTGAAACGTTTCGGGGTGACAATGCAGTCTTCATCCGTCCTTCGCTTGCCGCATCCTCCGAAGGAGTCCTTCGGACAAAAAGTTCTATTGTGTCTTGAGACAGATGCTGCCACTGGAAGCGCATCCCGTTCACCGAGCGGGTGAACGGGATGCCTTTCTGAATATGCCGACCCGAAGGGTTCCTTCGGAAAGGCATTGCGTTGCCACAAGATCCCCTTTGAGAAGTAGCGGTAGGAATGCTCGAATTACCTGAAACGAAAACATTCTCCCCCTCATTTCCCGAGCTCGCAATTGACCGAAGAATCGTCGCGAGAGACCTGGGATATCGAAAAGACCCGGCTCCCGAGCTCGTTCTTCAATTGATTGACGAGATCTTGCTTGAGGTCCCCCTCCGACTTGACATCCAATGCGGTTTTCGCATTCTCCCTTTGGACATGGTGTCACTCACAAATGAAGGCGTACTCTGCGGTGATAATCGAATCTCGACGGGACCGATCATTTCCAATCAGCTGAAAAACTCGAAAACGGTCGCGCTGTTTCTCTCAACGGCCGGCCCCCTTCTCGAGCGATGGTCCCAAGAACTCATGGCTGATGGTGACATGATGAAGGGATTCCTCGTCGACGCGATTGGTTCAGAAGTTGCCGATCGGGCCTCAGAATGGCTCGAGAAGCGTATCGCGGAACATGTTGCACCGCTCGGTTGGGCCATGACAAATCGCTACAGTCCGGGATATTGTGATTGGCCAGTCACCGACCAGCAGAAGCTATTCTCATTCCTTCCTCCCCGGTTCTGCGGCGTCTCTCTTACACCCAGCTCTCTCATGATTCCCATCAAGTCGCTGAGCGGCATCATCGGCCTTGGGCCCGAAGTGCAACGCGGCGCCTACCAGTGCTCGATCTGCGACCTCAAGGACTGTTTCCGAAGAATGGACGAATCGGAGCTCGCAACGGAGCAGCAATGAAACCGAAGATCGTCGTCGTCGGCAGTTCGAACACCGATATGATCGTGAAACTATCCCGCCTTCCCAAGCCTGGTGAGACAGCAATCAACGGGTCATTTGCCATGTCTCAGCCGAAGGATAGGGTGCAAACCAGGGTGTTGCCTCTGTACATGCTGGCGCAGACGTGACACTCCCGCCAACGGTCGGCAATGATCTCTTTGGGAGCCAAGCGCTTGAATGCTTCAGGGAAGAAAATCTCAGCACCGAGTTTTGGGTATCGACTCCCCCATCCGTCGGGTGTCGCACTCACCTTGGTTGATGAACGAAGGTTTTTGAGCTCCTGAAAGTAAGAACTCGAAAGGCATTTAAACTGTTCATTTGAGACAGAGAGGATTGTTCAGTATCTTCTATCGGAAACGCGGAGGATCACACGGACATGAAACGGGAAGAAGTTGAACGCCTGCGAGCTGATGCGGCAGCCCTCCTGAGGGCAGCGAACATCGTATGCACAGAACGGGAGAAGAACTCGATGGAGGTTGCCGACTTCGGATTGAACGACATTCGAAATGTCGGACTCGAGATCATCGTGTATGAAAACAACGAGAGGTACTGTGCCAAAGAACTGGTTCTCTTGCCCCGCCAAATGTGCCCACAACACCGTCATCCGAGGGTAGGGGAACTCAATCCCGGAAAACGAGAGACTTTCCGCTGCCGATGGGGAGAAGTCTATCTCTACGTTGAGGGGCCCGCAACGCTACAACCCAGAGCTGTCGTACATGATCGGCACAAGAAACACCTTTCTGTTTGGCACGAGATGGTTCTTCGTCCGGGCGATCAACATACCATCGAACCCGACACGTTGCATTGGTTTCAAGCGGGAGATCAGGGCGCCATTGTTTCCGAATTCTCATCTACAAGTGTCGACGAACTGGATGTGTTCACTGATCCAAACATCAAGAGGATTCCAGAGATTAGCTGAAGACAGAAGAAACAGATGATGACTCCAAAACAGCGATTCGTTGCAGCCCTGACACACCAGAAACCTGATCGGTTGCCCGTCACGACCCACCACGTCATGCCGTTTTTCCTAGCAAAGTACATGAACGGCATTTCCAACGATGAGTTCTTTGCGCACTTTGGCCTTGACCCTATTCGCTGGCTCATGGCATACAAGCCGGACGAAACGAAAGGGGAATACTACGACCCACATCACGTTCCAGGCTACCTCGAAACGCGTCGCGTCACTTCCGACTCCTGGAGGATCGAACACGAGCTGGTCCCCGATCCACGCTATGAAACGATTCGCTATAAGTTCATCACTCCAAAGAAGACCTTGACGACAGTATTACAGAGCAACGTTCACACCTCGTGGGTCAGCGAGCGACTGGTAAAAGAGAAATCCGATGTTGACATCATTGCTGAGTACGCGACGAAGCCCTCGTGTGACGTCGGGGAGGTCAACAAGCAAGCGGCCGAATTTGGCGAGCAAGGGATGATCCGTGGATTCGTCAACTCATTTGATGTGTATGGTCAACCTGGTTGCTGGCAGGACGCTTCC
>JBGPAN010000547.1:0-3321 GCA_041480785.1 Bacteroidota bacterium
AAAGAAGAAGAACGTCCACCGGAAATTGGACTCGGATTTCCATCAGAGGATGATTTTGGGTAGATGTAGTTTTCGCTGCAGAAATGGTGGCAGCCTTGGCTCAACCTCCCGTTGCTCTTCTGCTGTCAGATACCAAAAGCCCTTGATCTCGCTCTTGCATTCAGGAGAACCACAAGTGCACAGAAATGTCTCGTGGAGTTCATAGTCAGTTGTGAAGTAGTTGCACGTAATCTCTTCGCCACGTGATATGTTCCGATTCGCGCGAAGGCACAGTGCATTCCAGTCTACATACGCATTGGCGTCGCAGCTGTGATTCAGAAACGAATTGGATTCATCGGTGCCCTCGATATGTCTGTTGTCGTCGATTTGGATGGAGAGGCGGGTGAAATGATCCAACACTCGACCGTCATAGGCGAGAAGCACTGCGCCTTCAGCAATATCTCTCTTTGCAAATAGACCTTGTTGTCCATCCGACCGAACAGCGATCCCAGTTTCCTCAGACATCGCCACGATGCGTTTCCTCTTCTTTGCTCTGGGTAATGCTTTCTGCATTCGCTCTCTCCAGGACCCAGATCATGAACGGGCTCTTCGCCTCATCAAAGGGAGAGCGTTCATAATCACCGTAGAGTTGGACGACCTTGAATCCGGCCGCGTGAGCAAGCTTCTCAAATTGGCTTCTGTGGAACAAATGAAACGAAACGTGCAGCTGTTTCTTTTCGACGAGCACACCACGAGGATCGTACACATCATAGAATTGAATTCCACTTGCAGTTTGAGAGTGATCATCATACTTGAAACATGTGGAGACAGCGAGGGTTCGCCTTGCCTCGGCGGGAAAACGACCAAGCTCTTTGACCGTCCCGTCCATGGATCGGGTTCGCACGATCGGATTCTGCAGTGTGCAAACAAAGCGGCCGCCGTCGGCGACATGTTCCCGGATCCTTGCCAGAGCTCGTGCATGCTTCGATTCGTCAAGGATTTCCGAAAAGGAATGGAATGGGATGAAGATCAGGTCGAAACGATCTGGCAGCGAGAGGTCCGCCATGTCCTGATTGAAGATCCGGCATGATAAGCGGCTTCTGTCCAGTTTCTTCTGAAAGACCTCAAGCATCTCTTTTGAATAGTCAACACATGTAAGATCGATGCCAGCCTGAAGCAAGGGGATGGAAAGGCGGCCGGTTCCGCACGCAAGCTCAAGGACTTTTCCCCTGACTTTCTTCGCTTCGTTGAGAAAAAACGAGAGATCGAAATCGGTGTTGACGTAGGAATCGTACAGGTGTGCAACGGTGCTATATGAGATTGACTGGTTCAAATTGCGGAAACGCTCAAAGGTTTTCGTGTCTTTGCGGTTTCAATGTACAAGCCTACTCCCATCGCCCTGCAATCTTCACTCCGCAATTGAAGCAGCCCCCCTTCTTGAGCTTGTTGCTCAAGACCCGGAATCCGTGGCGCTCGATAAGTGTAGTGTGGCACGATGGGCAGAACGTGTTTTCTGTTTCACCGACTTCACCCGGCCGGTTGCCTGAATAGACATAGTGAAGTCCGGAGCTCAGCCCAATCTCACGGGCTCGAAGGAGTGTGTTCACCGGCGTGTTCGCCGGATCGGTCATTCGATAGTCCTGATGGTAAGCGGTGACATGCCATGGGATGTCGGGTGAGATAGATGCAATGAACCTGGCGATCTCCTTCAACTCTTCGTCCGAATCATTGGACCCCGGGACAACAAGCGTCACAACTTCGACCCAAAAACCCTTTTGGTGTAAGGTCTGAATTGTATTGAGCACATTTTGCAGAACACCGCCCAGCTGAGAGTATGACTTCTGGTTAAAACCCTTGAGGTCTACTTTGAAGAGGTCAACCCATGGCCGGAGGTATTCCAGGACTTCCGGTGTTCCGTTGCCATTCGAGACATATGACGTCACTAAACCGACCCGTTTTGCGAGCTTGAATATCTCGACGGCCCATTCGCTTGTGATGAGCGGTTCATTGTATGTGCTCGTGACAACTTTCGCCTTCGCACGTAACGCCGCGTCGACAAACCCTTCCGGGGTCATCTGTTGAATGCCTGAAACAGCTTCGGGATCCCTCAGCGCTTGTGACGTGATCCAGTTCTGACAGTACTCGCAGTGATAATCGCACCCGAGCATTCCGAAGCTCAATGCTTTTGCGCCGGGGTAAGCATGAAAGAACGGCTTTTTCTCGATCGGGTCGAGTGCCACCCCAGCGGCATAGCCCCACGGCACATAGAGTTTTCCAGCACGGTTGAAACGGATTTTGCAGATACCATCCCGGCCGGGAGGGATTTTGCACCGGTGGCCACAGGAATAGCAGAGCACCCAATCATCGGGCATGCGGTTGAACAGCTCTCCCGTGCGGGTGTTGTGCGCCAGCAGATCTTTCAGTGTTTTCGCTTCTTGCATGGAATGTCCTCGAAACGAAATGTACGATAGGCTGCAGCGGTTGTCAAGCAGGCGTTCTTGAATCGAAGGCAGGCTTATGTTTTGCAGGCAGTGGTGGCGCCGCATAAAAAGGAATCGCGGCAGATGCCAGGGAAGGAGACAGTCTGCCGCGATATAAGCAACGCCGGCACCGGAGTGTGAAGTGCGCTGGCGCTGCATGTTCTATGAAAGCTCCACGGTTCCGCGGAGTTGCAAGACTCGTGTCAGGAAGTTGAGCCGCGCATCGCAATCGACGCTCCCACCACCACGTTCCCGCGCGCCTCCTTCCTCATGTTATTCGTATCGCAACGCGTCAATCGGATTCAGCATTGCCGCTTTTCTCGCCGGATAGAATCCGAAGAAGATTCCGATGGCAATGGAAAATCCAAATGACAGAAACACAGAAAATGGCGTAATGATCGTGGGCCACTTCGCGATTGACGAGATGACCGACGATCCGACCGTCCCGAGAATAATACCGGTGACACCCCCGAGAAGACTGAGCACGAGCGCCTCGATGAGGAACTGTGTCAGAATATCTCTTGACCGGGCTCCAATCGACATCCTGATCCCGATTTCGCGTGTTCGCTCAGTGACCGATACAAGCATGATGTTCATGATCCCGATACCGCCGACGAGCAACGATACCGACGCAATGCTCGCGAGAAGAATCGTGAGAATTTCTGTCGTGGCTGTCGCAGTTGCTGCCAGATCAGTCTGATTACGGACAGTGAAATCATCAGCATCGTACGGTTGAATCTTGTGTCTCATGCGCAAAACTTCGGTCACTTGTTTCTGAGCGACTGGGATCTCACCCACACTGTTCGCCGAAATAAGAATCGACCGCAGGTTGGGCCAGTGGGTGAGTCTGCGGATTACCGTG
>JBGPAN010000548.1:0-3307 GCA_041480785.1 Bacteroidota bacterium
AACGTTGTTCGGTGGACCAAAGAGAAGCTGAATTTTTTCGGTTTACACACGATAATGAAGCGCGCAACATTCATCCTCTGCTCGGGTGTTCTGTTCTTCCCATCAGCACTTCAATCACAAGTCGCTGATCCTGGCTGGCTGTCCTGGAGCCGTGTTTCCGTCAGCGCTTCAGGTTCTTACTATTTTGTTCCCTGGAAAAAGTACAACGAGTCGATGAAACTGGTCGAGGATGCGATTCAGTACAGCCCATCCTACCAAAATCCCCGCGGTGCGCTCGAGAGTATTAACGGTGATGGGACGGCTGGATTTACCGTGTCGTATCGCATTTATTCCGGTCTCTCACTCCTCCTCTCTTCATCATATCTCACCGGAGGGGGAGCATTCGATGTTACCTACGGAACCTCTTACCTTTTTCAGACTACGCAAAAAGTGCGCCTCCATGTTTGGGAGCACGGTGTTGGACTGCGATTCACTCAACCTGTGAGCAAGGACGTTTCTGTTTCAGTGTTTGGCTTGGCGGTGCGTTCCTTCGGAACCCTCTTGTTCGATTTCCATTCTCAACCCCAATCCTGGAACGAACATTTTTCCGCTGATCTGAGGGACAAACGATGGAGCGCGACAAGTGGGATCGATATTCAATATCGGGTCTTTCACGATTTCTCTCTGGTCTCATCACTCGAATACCGGTGGTTGAAGTTTCCAGAACTGCAGGGGAACGGAACATACACTGAAAGTATGGGCGTGTCCGCAAGCGAGCCGAGCTACAGCTCTGGTTTTAGCGCCCAACTCGGAGAAGCAGACGGATATTTCGGACTTATGATCCCCTCTCGGTTCAGCGGGTATGTGCCCATCCAGATTCTTCATACCCTCTGGTCAATGACACCGGCTCAACAATGGTGGTACACTGAGAAACCAACTACCCTCGACCTTTCCGGGATCGGCATTAGTATCGAGATCCAGTATGAGTTCTAAGCTAGTTCCCATAGCGCCAGCGCTGCTCCTCGGGCTTCTCCTCCTGTCTTCATGTACAGAAGAGATGCCAGTCGATGCTATTTACACAAATGACACGGATTGGACGCCATCCATAGTGCTATCGCACAATGACTATCAACGTGTTGAGTTCACGATTGAGCGGCCGTCACGAAAAGAGCTCCTGAGGAATGTCCTTTGGTATCGCATCCAGGTCCGGTCTGGAACCTCCACCAGTTACCAGAATGTCGATTCGATTTCAGGCGGGAACATCGTTCCTACCTACCCCTACTGGAGTTACTATTCGTATAAGAGCTACCCATACACGTACATTTCTAGGGCGATGTTCTCCAATGGTACGACGTCGTCAGTACGTGTGGAAGTTCAATACCGGCTCGGCATCACACATTCCTCGAACGAACTCACATTCACATCTCCTCCCGACAGGGGAGTGATCCTCAAGAGGATTCCGTTGCCAAAGAAGATTTCTATGTCCGATTGGGGCAACCAGCATATTGCATTCTACCGCGGGCGACTCCTCGTTCTCCGGGATGATGAGCTTTGGAGCGTCGACACGGCAAATGGGAAATCGACAATTCTCCTTCAAAACTTCCGACCGCTCGCAGATAATTTCGCGTACTCGTTCAGCGCCATCTCAGTGGCGGGAGATTCACTCGTGACGTGGGTATCGAATCCGCCAGGTTACTCGGTTGTCACTCTTGATTTGAAAACATTGAAGACTGACTCGACAGTAAAACTCTCTTATCCTGGCCGGTACCTGCAGCAGATGAAGAGCGATGGAACTCAACTGTACGCGCTCTGGTCAAACCTGACCGGCGATTCGAGTTGGTTCTCTCTTCACGACCGCCATACGGGGATGCTACTCTATTCATCAGTTGGGTCATCGAGAATCATTCCGTATCCGTATGACTACTGTTGGGTATCTGGAAGTTGGTGGTTCTCTCTCCGTCGTGATTTCGACAACCGGATGATCCGGTTCGATCCGCAGACACTCGCAATGCTCGAGGATCGTCCCAACCCGGTCTATTCCACGCACGAACTTGCCTGGGACGGAACAAATTTCTGGGCGATCGATGATGAATCAGGGACCATCGTGAAATTCATCTTCTATTGAGAACTAACCCAACGGCCCTGCATGCGCGTGGCTCACTGTATAGACTCAAACACAAGATGGCTATATCTAAGGTGCTGGCTTGTGCGGGGCCGCTTGAGTTGGCTCGCAACAGCACATCGATCGTTCGATTATGGCGGCTCGCAACGGCAGTTTGCCTAAACGTTAGGCGCCACGCTTCGTCAGCACGTATCGATGAACTATGAGACTATCTCACATATTCGGGTTGGTCATCTTCATGTCCATTGTCTGGTCCCCATCACTCCTTTGCCAATACCCGAATCTGTACTTTCCGTTGCACATCGGCGACCGATGGCAATTCTCCGAAGGTGGGACTGCAATCAGTGATGCCCAAGTCCTTGACACCGTCACGATCGCTGGTCACAAGTATGCTTCGCTTTCTGGCCTACTTACTCAGGGTAACTTCCGAATGGATGCCTCGAAGCTCTACTCCACCATCCTCGGCGGCGAGAAACTCCTGTGTGACTTCTCGGCTAGAATAGGCGACACTCTTGCCATCTATTGGAATGGATACGATTCCGTTCTGGTTTTCCTTCATGATCAGAACTTCGTGTCCTGGTTCGGCAAGAATCGAGTCCAAATGGGATTCTGGCATTCAAGCCTCCATTCCCTCGGACACCTTCGCTCTTCCTATGTTGTCGTAGACAGCGTTGGCTTTGTCCAGATTGCGCGAGAATCCATTGTCCTTGCTCTTCGAGGCGCGGTCATCGACGGCAAGCAACTTGGCCTGATCACTTCAGTTACTCAGACTCACTCTGCGCCATCGATTGTCAGGCTCTCTCAAAACTATCCGAATCCTTTTAACTCGACCACTAGACTCGCTTTCGACCTCAGCACTGACTCGAATGTCGAAGTCGCCATCTATGATATCTTGGGTCGCAAAGTGTCAGTATTGGCGTCACAGCACTTTGCGTCAGGCACATACAACCTCGCGTGGGATGGCTGGGAGTATCCCAGCGGTGTCTATTTTTGCCGACTTGTTGCCGGCTCTGTGATGAAGACGACCATTCTGCACCTTACCAAATGATGACGAAGCGCTGCGCATAACACTTTATAAAAGGTCGGAGTCAAGAGAATATTTTTCACCCGTGTCGTTGCGATAGCAACGAGTTTGTCCCTGTTCTTTGAAGACATCGATCGAGAACTGCACCAGCCGCCGAGGAGACATCCCTGAATGCGGGGCAC
>JBGPAN010000549.1:0-3274 GCA_041480785.1 Bacteroidota bacterium
CGCCATTCGTTGAAACGAACGGCTCGCTGTATGAAAACCCCTCTGGGGTTTCGCTGACACGCGTGAGGTGACGGTCACCAACGATGTCACCCCGAAAAGTTTCTGTTCGGGGTCTCAAAACGAGGTCCCGAACAAAATCCCCGCCAAAAGTTCCGCTCTCTGAATCCCGCTAGTTGGCGGAATCCAAGAGCGGGACAATCTATACAATGCTCGGGACAGATCACTTCGCACAAAGCGTTCGTGATGACTTCCTTTCCCCCGCACCCTTCGGAAGGGTCGCCCCGCTCTCATTTCATCATTCAGACTTGGGTGTTTATCATTGGACATTGACCCGGCCGGCTGATTACACCCTCTGACGGACGTGACAGTCTCTCGATCCTGAATCCGATTCACAAAGTCCTTTCAACGCTCTCTTCGCACAAGGTGCGCGCACTTCTAATGGGAGGGCAAGCCTGCGTCTTGTACGGCGCCGCTGAATTCAGCCGTGATACCGACCTCGTCGTCCTCGCGTCACCTGATAGCCTCGATCTTCTGAGAGCTGCTCTCAGGGAGCTTCTGGCGAGACGCATCGCCGTCCCGCCATTTGAGATACAGTATCTTCTATCAGCGAATGGCGAAGGCTTGTTTTGCAGGTTTAGGCTGACAGCCGACCGCTGGCTGCCACTCCTGACTTCCGACTCCTGAATTCTCGTTCCTGTCGGCCAGTTGAATAGTCGGAATTTAATCAGTATCTTTTCGTAAGAAAAGAAAGCGAGCAACGCCTTGACACGAGAAGAATACGCCTTTCTGAGGAAGCGCTATCAGCAGTTCGAGCAAGCGCTCAGACCGTAAACCATGGATGAAATGGTACAACTGCAAGACATGGTCCTTCGTGTTTTGGCGCAGAATGGGGGCCATCATCTCTTCTGGGAAGAAGAGACGGTCGGCCGCGTTGCCCGACAGCAAACCTTCGCAGCTCTGGCTCAGCATGGAAAGTAGCGCATACACCGCCTTCGAGTAAACGATCCTCATCCTCGATTCTGTCTGTCGGCGGCATCACATGGAATATGCGATCTTTGGCGGAATTGCCACGATTCTCTATGGATCCGGAAGATCGACAATCGATATTGACCTGATTGTTCGGGTTGACACTGACTCACTCGAAGTTGCCTACGAGCGGTTCATCGAGGAGTTCAGACCCCTGAAAAAGGACCCGCTCGAATTCTTCAAGAGATACTACGTCCTTCCAGCGGTCCACAAACGTCTCGGCACCAAGGTTGATATCTCTGTGGCGCTCAGTCAGTTTGAGCAGGAAGCGATCCGACGCAGCAGGAGACTCCGGTATGGAACGGTAGATGCTTCTTTCTGTACGCCTGAAGATCTGATCCTTTTCAAATTAGTGGCAAATCGAGAACGCGACATCCTTGATGTCAAGGACATAGTCAAAAGAATCCGCGACTCCCTTGACACCTCCTACCTTCGAACGCACGCTCGTGATTTTCTCGAGGTCGACCGTCCCGATATCCTCGAGAACATTGAAAGGCTACTCCAATAAGCAGAAGGGAACGGAAGGTCTATAGTCAGAAAACTCAAAAAAATACCGAAGTCTGGGACAGTGGCAGAAGAAGAGAGCTTTTGGGCGAAGCACGACTCGACGGAGTACCTTGATTTCTCGAGTGTCGAACTGGGCTTCTTTCCTGAGCTGAAGCCCTCCAGCAAGACGATTTCGATTGCCTCAATCTCTTGTTGAAGCCATCAAACTCCTGGCGAACAAACAGGACATTCCGTATCAATCGATGTTGAAGGTCTTCCTGGCCGAAAAGGCTCGGGAGACTTTGAGCTTTCAAACCAGAAAAGGCAATGCCGCCTGAATTGGTGCGCAGATCCCGGTGACAGAGACCGGCCGCCTTGCACCGATCGTTGACCCCGATTCCGTTGCTCTTTGTTTCTGTCTGCTGTTTTCTGCATCGACGCCAGTGGTTTTTCCCCGCAACCATCGGAAGGACACGTTGAGGCCGGGATTTCCGGGCACCTTCACACTTGTCATTGCAATGACTTGGTTGTTTTTCTCATAATGGCCGTCTGAGGTGCCGGGCACCTTCTTCGGCCTGCATCATCGACAATCGTTGAAACGAACGGCTCTGTTATATCCAAACCCCTGCGGAGTTTTGTCTCCATCCCACCATTCTGCCAACACTCTTTCCTTGTTTCTCTCTGGCCAAACCTGTTTCTTCAGGGGTTGACCTTGGGGGAAGCACGATGAGCAAACCAACATCGATTCAGAAGGCGCGGCTTCATTTGACATCGCTCGTTCAGACGATCCGCGGCCAAAAGGTGATGCTCGACGATGACCTGGCCGGAGTCTACGGCGTGCCCACGCGTCGCCTGAATGAACAAGTCAAGCGCAATGCCGATAGGTTCCCTGCCGACTTTGTGTTCCAACTGACCTCGGATGAGTTCAAAATCTTGATGTCGCAAAATGCGACTTCAAGTTGGGGCTACGGCGGCAGACGGAAACTCCCGTTTGCCTTCACCGAGCACGGGGCGATCATGGCAGCGAATGTGTTGAAGAGCAAACGTGCAATCCGAATGAGCATTTTCGTCGTCAGAACGTTCGTCGAGCTCCGTCGTGCTTGCCTCGTGGACGGTGAGCTGGCGAAGTGGCTGAGAGATCTGGAGCGGAAGGTGGGAAACCACGACAACGACATTCGGATATTGTTCACGGCAATCAGGAGATTGATCGCACCTCCAGCAAGGCCGAGAAGGAGGATGGGATTTGAGGTGCAATGAATAGTCCTTCTCTCGTTTCCACGCGCCGAGATGTATCCTCGCCATTCGTTGAAACGAACGGCTCGAATGTATCCAAACCCCTTTCCCAAAGGGACTCTCCAAAGGAGTCCCCAAAGGGGTCCTTTGGACCTTCGGAGCGGGGTTTCGTTGACCCGAAGCCGTCCCCGCCAGCCCAACGTTGGTCTATGAAAGCGGGCTGGGACTTTAGTCGATGGCTGAATCTCTCGACGGGTTCATTCCTCGCATCATCTCCCGCAACCTTCGGAAGGACACGTTGAGGCCGGGATTTCCGGGCACCTTCACACCTGTCCCGCAATGACTTCATCGAGGATCAATTCTCGTGAAGGGGTTGTCTCAACAATGAGGCAGCCCCTTTGCTTTTGATACTCTTCTAGAGAGGTGGTCGAAAAGCGTCGCCGCCAACCATGTCATGCTGAAATGCTTCTGTTCAGCGTCTAATAGACCCCGAACTGAGACATTTCGGGGTGACAATGTAGTTTTCATC
>JBGPAN010000550.1:0-3273 GCA_041480785.1 Bacteroidota bacterium
AACTGGGACAGTGGGTGGAGTGGAATCACGAGTCATCGCTGGATTGGCATCTGTTGCAGTACGAGTTGCACCAAGGAGTTCAACGGCTCATCGATAATCTCCATGCGTTTTATAATTCAGAAGCATCTCTCCATGAGGTGGACTTTGAATATCGCGGATTTGAGTGGATCGATTTTCAGGATGCAGCGAACAGTGTTATCGCGTTCGAGAGGAAGGCGAAAGATCCGCGCAATCGAATCGTCGTGGTCTGCAATTTTACGCCCATACCCCGGTTTGGATACAGGGTTGGCGTCACTTTCCTGGGGAAATATCAAGAGTTGGTCAATACGGATTCCTCATATTTTGGTGGGAGCAATCTCGGGAACAGCGGTGAGATCGACGCTGAGAGCATCCCGTTTCACCATCATCCTTTCTCTTTGAGTCTCACGTTGCCACCGCTCGGGGTTCTCTACCTGAAACTGAAGAAACGGTCCGGTTGAGAACAGCGCATGAGTGGGAATTTGCAACCAGGCTTTTCGTTTGTCACGCCCCGTCTGGATCCTACCGCGATAACCTAACCTCTTTTCTTGCATACCCTCTAGCTATCGTTTTGGGGAAGAAGACGGATAGCGTGATATACTCTCCGTCTCTGGCGAGTGCGACAGCACCATCGACAAGCTTCACGCTGCCTGAGGGGTCAAACACATCAAGCAGGTACGCCTTTCCCGCTATTCCATCAATCGTAATCGCATAGGTTTCGTGATTCCAACCCTCCTCGACAATTCGCAGGCCGTCGGATTCTTGGCCTCTCAAGAAATGTGGCCGCGGCGGAACTACACTCACTCCGTGTGAATGCTTGAAGCGCACCTCAAGATGCGACTTCATCGTGGCGCGGATTGTCGGACAGGATTCATACTTGTCCACGGTCCTGCCCCGGCCTTCTTGCCTTCCATCAATCCACATTCCATGGAAATGGGTTCCAAGAGGGAAGATAGGCTGTAGGTTCAGTTGGACCGCTCGTGAGTCCTTTCTTCTACTTACCGATGACACTGAGAAGGAGAATGTCGTCTCGCCAGTGTCGCGTTTCACCCTCATTGTCACTCTTTGGTCCCCGAGGCGAATATTGCCCACCTCGAACTCCTTCCATTGTGGCGGCAAAAATGGTCTCAATTCGATGCAACTCGCCCGTGCATCAGTTTTCAATCCCAACATCCCCTCGAGGACAGCCTGCAAAATCATGGTGCCTGACCAGGCCTGATGAGGGCAGACGCCTGCGGGCTGGAATCGAATTCCATGCAGGGCTTCCTCGACGCATCCCGCCGAGAACTGATCATAGAGCAGAACGTTGCTCAAGAGATGAGCGAAACCCTGGAGCGGTCGATGGAGGTGAAATTCCGCAAGCGATGTCCACCCGGTGAAGAGAGGCCAAATGTTTCCATAATGATATCCCGTGGGCTCAAAAAGCGCATCATCCTTGCCGACGATTCGAACACCCCAGTCCGCTGAGAAATTGTCGCTGGCGTATTCGGAAAGGCTGCGTTGCGAAAAGTCGTCTTCAGTACAATCAAAATACATTCCTACCGTCGGTAGTACAGTTTTCTCTGATCGATATGAGCCATCCCTGTTCTTCGCAAAGTTGTAGAAACCTGTCTCGTCATTTCGAAAATCCTTCTGCAAAATTGACCGTACGGTGTTTGCTTCGCGTTTATAGCTCGACATCAGGTGGGGCTCATTCACCGCCTTCGCGATGTAGGCTGCCTCGGTGAGAGCTTGGGCCCAACACGATGCGAGATAGTGTTCCGTGTGAGCGGGGAAGAGTCTTCCGCCTTCAATCCAGCCATGGCCTGCGTTGGTGTTCTCTATGAGATGGTCACCGTCGGTGTCCGTCGAGCGACAGTACGCCACAGCGTTCTTGATTCTCTCGAATTCTTTTCGAGCAAAAGATACATCTCCGCTCATTCGGAGGTATTTGCCAAAGACAACAAGATAGAGCGGCGTGGAATCCGCGGCATCGTAGTGCGCATGGCCACTCGTGGTCAATTCGTGGATGATCTTCCCACTGATGTCCTGATGCTTCCCGAGAAATCCGAGGACGGCGCGCACCTTGTCGAAATCCCCATAATCGAGAGCTGCCATGCAGGTCCAGGCGCTGTCGCGGCCAAAGTACCACGCATAGCCAGGGCGGCCGCTTACCGTTTGTCCGCCGTCCCAACCCGAAGTGCTCAGTCCAAAGCCGGCGAGGAAGGAGGATCCAAGTCCCGGCGTCTCAGCGAAAAACTTGTCCGTTCCAACGACAGACCAACGATAGGATTTGTTGAACTCCGCATCCGGAGTCACGATTTGCAGGGTGGTGTCGAGCAGGCGCTTGTAGTGTCGAACCTGTTCTGCGAGGAGCTTTGGTATCCGCTTCAACGCGGAGCGATAGGAGCCGATCGCCTCCCGTATGCTCAATCCTGAACCTGCAAAAACGAAGACGCATTGTCGGGTCTTCCTTGTGAGGGATGTTCGTATCGCGCTGGACACCTGTATTTCATTTGTCGGTATGCCAACGATGCGATCATTTTCAAGCTTGATCTCCGAGAACTGTCCGACAAGATGTTCCGTGGGCGGGGACGATGAACCGAAAACGGCTGCGTTCTTTCCTGTGCTGTCGGTGACGACCGCCGAGTGTATTCCCGGATCCCACGCGTATTTGAGTGAACCCGTTGCCTGCTCGCTCAAAGGCCACATGAGTCGCAGATCGGTTTGCGCTGCAACGACAATTTGTACAGGCTGCATGGAATCAACTTCGTAATGGAGAACTGCGGCAGGCGATTGGAGCGCTGCGTACAGGATCTCCTCAATAGTTGCGTCTTCAAGCTCGTATCGACGAGTGAGGGATTCGGGTCGAACAGTGATCGTGGGATTAAGATCGTTCGACCAATGCCATTCACCATCTCCTATTTTGAAAGCAATCCTGATGTGCTTGAATATCCTTGTTGGATGCGACCATACTTCTGCAATGCCGCCACGCTCCTTTCCCATGACGAGTAGCCGTCGGCCCGTCAAATCGAAGAACTGTTCCCCATCCGCATTGGCTGAGATATCCCGATGAATCTCCAGACCACTGGAAATAGGCGGAAGACCCGCGGTGATTCTTCCCAGCGTCTTGCTGGAATGCTCGAAGGAAGAGACACTGGGTGTGTCGAAATTCCAATATGCTTTCTCATCTGAAGAGCGGTTTGCAGGACGTTTCTTCCTTTCTCCAAGATAGCCCAGGCAATTGTTGGTGAACCTCTCAAGGTGCGCACGAAA
>JBGPAN010000551.1:0-3269 GCA_041480785.1 Bacteroidota bacterium
CGCCGACCTTCCTGCATACCCAGTACAGTAGCGCGGTGACGAGAATCAGTCCGCCGAAAAACGTTAGCCCTGACGGCGAGAACGCCAGTCCGAAGGGCTCGGACGTGAAGTCTTTCGAATTTTCCAGGAGAAAAAGCAGTTTTGATCCCAGCACGCCTCCGACGAGCGCTATGAAGGTAATCGCTGTTGCCAGATCAAAATTCTTTGTCTTGGACGGCTGTTTTGTTACGACAGTGCTGAAGAGAAACCATCCGACCGCAAGAACAGCCGCTACGATGAAACCGTGAAGCGGGGAGGAGACAACGAACTCCAGCAGCTTTCCGAAGGAATACTGAAGTGTATAGGTAAGGGAAAAGAGACCCGCGACAACGAGATACAGCAAACGAGAGATCTGCAGGAACGGGATGCTGACATCGACATTCATGCTCTTTCGTCTCAGCTCACTGGTCAGGAGAGCGTTCGCTACGATGAATCCCAGCGCGAGCATAAGACCGTAGCCGTAGATGGTGAATGGTCCGATTTGGAGAAGGCGAGGGCACATAGCTCAGGGATTCAGTTCGTGAGTCGTGTCAGGAAACCTGCAGTGGAACGGGCGTATTGGAAACGATAATGAATGGGCGAGCGGGATTTCCCTGGATTGAAATTTGAGAAAGGGCGACATCGACTTGGAAGTCGTTCGTCTCACCGTTCAGCTTGATGACGCTGAGATTGTATGAGCCCCGCAGGTTCGTGAAGTCACGGTGCCCTTTGGCCGGGCCCACTCCGGGCATGATCAATGGTGTTGTCCGAAGTCCCAAGATCTTCAACTGGATGAGCCTCTCTCGCATCACGGCGTCCAGCAGGATCTCATAGTTGAAACTCGTAAATTCTTTGATGGTCTGAACCAGAAATACTTGTAGCGCCCGACGCGTTTGTTCGTCGAAGTGATGAAAGACATGGAGGGAGTACTCAGGATCGCGTTGTTTTTTCTTTCTCGGCATCAGCGTTGGAGGGCGGATTGAAGTTCGTTAAGGTTCACTGGTGATTCTTCGCCAGTCTTCATGTCTTTGAGCCTGGCTTCTTGGGTCTGCAGTTCCGTTTCGCCAATCACCACAGAGTATCGCGCTTCCTGACGGTTTGCTTCCCGCATTTGGGCTTTCACGCTGCGACCGAGATAGTCGATCTCGACCCGGAGGCCTTTCGATCGCAACGACGATGCTATGGTGAACGCCCACCGACGTGATGATTCGTCCGTCGTGACAATGTACAGGATTGGGTTGAGGTCGGCCGGAAGGGGAGTGCCGATCTTTGCCAGCGCCATCATCAGCCTTTCCATTCCCGCGGCAAATCCGATTCCGGGTGTGGGTTTACCACCCAATTCTTCGACGAGGAGATCGTATCGCCCGCCGCCAGCAAGGGCATCTTGCGATCCCAACGCCGAGCTAGTGATTTCGAAAGCAGTCTTCGTGTAGTAGTCGAGGCCGCGTACCAACCTGCCATCAATTTCAAAGGGAGTCTGTGTCGATTGGAGGAGCTTCTGCACTTCGAGGAAATGTTCGCTGCATTCGGGACACAGATGATCTTTCATCAATGGAGCAGTTCGCGTGAGTTCCTGATCCTTCGCATCTTTCGAGTCGAGGACACGCAACGGATTCTGGCTCACCCTGGCCTGACTCTCCGGCGACAACTGCGATTGCACGTTTTGCAGCGCGTCCAGGAGTTTCTTCTTGTAGGCAGGCCGACATTGCTGGCAGCCGACGGAATTCACTTTCAGCGAAAACTGCGAGATGCCGAGTTCCCGGTAGACTGTTAGAGCGATCAGCATCATTTCTACATCGAGCTGCGGCGATGAGCTCCCCAGGGCTTCTACGCCGAATTGATGGAATTGCCTGAGCCTTCCAGCTTGCGGACGTTCCTGTCGGAACATCGGTCCCATGTAGTACAATTTCGTCAGCGGTGCCTGTTCTCCGAGGTTGTTCTGGATATACGCCCGAAGGGCCGCAGCAGTTCCCTCGGGCCTGAGCGTGAGACTCTCCTCACTCCGGTCGATGAACGAGTACATTTCTTTGCTGACAATGTCCGTGAGCTCGCCGATGCTGCGCGCAAACAGAGATGTTTGTTCAAAGATCGGTGTCCGGATTTCGCGATAGTTGAAGGAACTCAGTACACGACGAATCGTGTTTTCGACGCGCTGCCAGGATTCCACTTCGCCTGGAAGTATGTCCTTGGTTCCTTTGATCGATTTGAATTTCACTATCGTTCTGTCGTTGGTAATAGTACTCTACAAGCTGAAGGCTGAAGCGACGAATCATGAATTAGACATGGATCGGAACGAGGGTTGGGCGTTCCTCTGTTCTCCTGGTGCCGATGTGCGGTTATGCATCGAAATGAGTTGCCTCTTCCTTTCGAAAGATCTCTAGCACATCTTTTGGAGTTGCTGCTTCAAGAAGCCGTTTTCGAAACTCTTCATTGTTCATCAGGCGAGAGATCCGGCTGAGGAGTTTGATGTGTGGTCCGACCATGTTTTCTCGTCCCACAAGCAGAAACACGATCCGGACCGGTTGATCATCGAGGGACTGATAGTCGATAGGCTGGGCTGTGACAGCAAAGGCGGCGACGATATCGCTGACGGCGTCGGATTTGGCGTGCGGGATCGCGAACCCGGCGCCAACGCCGGTGGACATGATTTTCTCGCGTTCGAAGATCGCCTCGCGCACTTTCTCTTTGTCAAGGACGCGATCCTGGCTTGCTGCAAGATCGATGATCGCGTTGATCACATCGTTCTTGGATGTTCCCGGCAGATTTGTTCGGACAACTTGTTCACTGAGTAAATCAACAATTTTCATTCATTTCTCCCTGAGATCTTCAACACTCGTTTGCTAAGTATTCATCCACACGTGGAGCTTCGCTTCGAATTCGTTCGCCAGCTGCAGCGCCAAATTCGCATCGGCTGATTCGGCGTTGATATGAAACACCGGCCGCGTGCGGTCCGGATTAAGCAGAACCGATGTCAAGCGATCGTTGGAATGCGGGAAAACCTTGACGCCGTCGATAAGTTCCCGGCGAAGACGTTCCGTGTCTTTCATCAAATGCCGCATGACCTGGCCCTTGAGATTCCACGAGCAGGCAACGGTTCGTTTGACGAGATGAAGCCTGGGGGTTTCTCTATCAAGCTGTCCCAGCCGCTTTTTTGGGCACCATATCTAGTGCATACACACCAATCAACATTACTGGACCATATACAAAAAAACCTGTTGTTGTTAAAGCTATATAAACATATAGCTCATGAC
>JBGPAN010000552.1:0-3258 GCA_041480785.1 Bacteroidota bacterium
CCGACTTCTTCTCCTTCACCAGGGAGAGAAGCACTCCGGAAAGAATAGTCAACATCAGGGAGAGATGCAATGGTGTCATCTTGTCGAGATTGTACCAGATGAGACCGGCAACAAAAGACGAGGGAAATGCACAAAGACCAATTACCATTTGATAGGCCCCTAGCGTCGATGCACGGAGTCCCTCCGGTGATAATTCTGAGGCGAGTGTCTTCTGAACCGGTTCCATGGCAGCCCGATGAAGCCCATAGAAAATGAAACAGAGGATCGCACCAAGAGTTCCTCGCATTGCCAAGAAACCCAGGCAAGTAATTCCCCAACAAGCAAAACTGAGAAGCATGACAGGCTTTCTTCCAATTAGGTCCGCAAGGCGGCCAAACGGAAGCGAGAAGAGAGCTGCGACGACCGTGAAGATGAGATACAACACCGGCATCATTGAAGGTTGCAGACCGGCATTGCGAGCGTAGAGCAGCAGAAATGAATAACTGAAAGCACCCAGGGCGAATACTGCGCTCGACAGGAAGAAGATCCAGAGATTCCTATCGATACTCCTGAAGGAGAGTCCTTTAAATGCTCTCGTTTTCACAGAGTCAGATTCTTTGATGAATCTGACGATGAGAAAGACAGCGATGGCGGAAGGGATTGAAGCTAGCAGAAAGAGGTTTTTGTATCCAATGTCGATGAACAGGAGGCAAATCACGATTCCACAGACAGCACCGAGGTTGTCCATGGACCGCAAGAGGCCGAAGTTCCTCCCCCGGTTTTGGTCAGTTGAAATATCCGCGACGATTGCATCGCGGGGGGCGCCGCGTATCTTGCCCATGCGATCGAACACGCGGAAAGGAATCAACTGGGTCCAGACAGTCGATAGAGCGTAGCCAACGCGAGAAATCGAGCCGAAGGCATAGCCCAGCCAGATGAAGACTTTCCGACGATGGAGTCGATCGGAGAAGTAGCCCGAAGCTGCCTGCGAGAGCGACACAACAGCCTCGCCGAGGCCGTCGATGAAGCCAAGAATGGCCACATTGGCCCCCAACGTCGACGTAACGAACATCGGCCAGATGGGGTAGATGATGTCCGACCCAAGATCATTGAGGAATGATGCGACCGCGAAAATGCGAATGGTTTTGACAGACTCTGGCTTTTGTTTCTCCGCCATATCTTTGTCAGTTTTGTTTTTTCGGTAGAGAGTCTTCACGCTTTCGCACTTGCTCTTCGCGCACCTTCAACTCTTCGGATTGCTTCGTGAGCTTTTCTTCGAGCTTTCTCATTTCAAAGATCTTGGCGTCGAGCTCCTTCTCATATTCAGCCTTGTCCCAATAACCCCGATCTTCAAAATATCCCTTGAAGAACCAGTTGTGACGTAGGGCCTCCATATTCTCGTTGAAACGGCTCGCCCCATCGCGAGCTTCTTCTGCCATCGTGATGCCCTTGTGAACGATGACAAGCATGCTGTCATAGACGTTACGCTCAATAAGGAGCGCTCCGAGAGTCCCCTGTCCTTGATTTAACCGAGCCAGCACGTCCCTCGCGTTGACGACCGTCGAATCGACGTCGGCAATCAACTTGCTGATGTTCTTTGTCACTCCATAGAGGTTCTCAGTGACTCCGCTGAGGAATTTCGGAATGTTGGAGAATTCTTCCGCCGTTTTTCGCAAACTGGTATCGGCCTGGGCCGTCGCGCGCTTCATGGCGTTGTAGACATCTTCGTCTGTTATCAGTTTCCCCATCGTCCCGCGCCCGGCGTTCACAGCCGCCAGAATTTTTGTGAATTCTTCTGTCGCCTTCCGCGTATTGGCGATCATTCCTTGTGCATCTTCGATGATCGCAGTGAATCGGAACGGCTCCCTGCTCAAAAGCACGTCGCCATCTGCAGCTTCACCAGCGGCATCAGTCCCCACGCTCAGAGCAACGTACTTGCTTCCCACCAAGCCTTCTTGCTCGATCGCGGCAAAGGAGTCTTTCCTGATGAAGCTCTGCACCTTTTTTCTGAGCTTGAGGTCGACCCGGACTTTGTTCTTCTCCGGAGTGATCGTAATCTTGTCCACAATACCGATGTCGACACCTGCGAGCCTGACGGCAGCGCCAGCACGCAGGCCCTCAATCGTGGTAAAATATGACGTCACACGGAAGCTCTCACGAAACAGCCCTTCTTCCTTCCCAACAAGAAAAACTCCCACGACCATCGCGACTCCTCCGAGGACAACAAATAGACCGACACGGATCAGAGAACTTCTCTTGCTCATGGCATCTCCTATACGGATACAAAGAAACTTCGTACCGTCTCATCCTGTGATTGCTCAAGTGTCTCCAGCGTACCCTGATGCTCGAGACACCCATCGTGGAGTATCGCAACGTTGTCTGCGATGATTTTCGCACACTGCATATCATGCGTTACGGCAATTGAGGTGAGTTGATAGCGTTCCTGCAGACTTCTCATGAGGTAACTGATCTCCCGCGCCGTTATGGGATCGAGGCCGGTCGTGGGCTCATCGTACAGCATAATCCGCGGATTGGTGATCAGCGCTCGGGCAAGACCCACCCGCTTCTTCATCCCCCCCGAGAGCTCCGATGGCATCTTGTCGATCGAGCTCTCCAGGCCCACCAGTCTCAGTTGCGTGACGATACGGTCTTCAAGCTCCTCACGGCTTAGAGCAACTTGACGTTCAAGAGGAAACGCGAGGTTTTCCCGAACGCTCATCGAATCATAGAGAGCAGCCCCCTGAAAGAGATACCCCATTGTCTTGCGCAAGGCGTTGATCTCTTTCCGCCGCAGGGATACAACGTCTTTACCGTCGATCATCGCACTGCCGGCATCGGGCTTAATCAGGCCGATGATAATCTTCAGCAGAACGCTCTTTCCTGCGCCGCTCTTCCCGAGGACTGCAACGGCCGAGCCTTTATCGACGGTCAATGAAACGTTGCGAAGGACGCTGTGCTCTTAGAACGCTTTCCAGATATTCTGCACTTCGACTAAGGCCATATCCACACTGTGAGTTTCACCAGAATCATGTCCGTAAAGATAATCAGCATCGATGAAAGAACAACCGCTGTTGTCGAAGCCCTCCCGACCCCCACTGTCCCGCCCTCGGCATGGAACCCCTGATGACACCCAACGATCCCGATGATGAAACCGAAAATGGCAGTCTTTGCCAGGCCGGGGATTAAGTCGTCATAGGTATGAGACTGAACAACACTATCCCAGTACAATTGCCACGACATGATTGTTTCTAGCGCTACTGCCAAGTTGGATCCGAACAG
>JBGPAN010000553.1:0-3253 GCA_041480785.1 Bacteroidota bacterium
CGCCGATGTTGAGCCCGATGGGTGTATGGAGCCGCGACAATTGCTGAGACGTCGGTGTGAATCCTGTCTCCCTCAGTTTATCGAGCAGCAATTCTGCTCGTTTTGACGGGCCAAGAAGGCCAACGTACGATGCCTGAGACGTGAGAAGTGTCCGGAGAAGCTCCAGGTCGTGAGAAAAGTCGTGCGTGAGAATCACTGCTGCTGCGTCCGACTTGATAGTGATCGTATCGGCAACTTCTTCAGGCCTCGCAAGTATGAACTTATCGGCTGTCGCGAACCTCTCCTTGCTTATGAACGCCGGCCGATGGTCGACAACCGTGACGGTCCAGCCGAGGTCCTTTGCCATGCGCGCCAGAGGAATCGCGTCTGCCCCCGCCCCAAAGATGAACACCGGTAGCGGCGACCGGATGAACTCAATCAAAGCCTCGACGACGCCTTCAGTGAACCGATACTCTTTGTTGCACGAAGATTTTGAACGAAGCGCCTCAAGGCAGTCTTCCGTCAGTGCTGCACAAAGTGCAGGATTCCTTACGTCTTCTTCGATCTTCCCGTCCTGGGCAAGAAAGAGATGAGAACCGACGGTTGCCTTCACTTCACCATCAACCCTGAACACGCTTGCGATGATCCCGGGTTTGCCCGTGGAAATGCAGTCTGAGAGAAATTTGAGGTGCGGTGAACGGGCGCCCAGCGGGAGTGACTCGAGGAGAATCTGGATGATCCCGTTGCATCCAAGGTTAAGCCCCCAGACGTCATTCTGCGGCGAGATCATATCGTATGTAACTGTGATGGCATCTTGCGACTCTATGGTCTTCTTCGCCCGTTCGATGATGTCCGCTTCAAGGCATCCACTGCTCAAAGCACCCACAGACGTTCCGTCATCGCGAACAAGCATCCTCGCACCCGGTCGTCGGAAAACGGAGCCTTTCACTTTGACGACGGTGGCAAGTTTTGCCTTGCCCTCAGCTTGCTTAACAGCCTCGTAGGCCTTGAGGATTTCTTGAAGTTCTTTCACAGCCGGATCACTCCACAATGAACTAGTTCTTGGTTGCTCTTCAATATTAGGCATTCTGAATCACAACTTCCACAATCGTCGGTCTCGCCTGAACAGCGAAAACATAATTGTCCAAGGGGGTGATCAGATCGTCAGCCCACGGAGATGACAGTCCGATCCACCGCTTCACGAGTTGCTATTATTCGATCCCTTTTGTACCATCTAGCATTACTGGAATACGCTTCTTCGCCGCTGGGAGACACACTCCGGATCAACCGCACTGTTTTTCATTGAGAGTTTAAGAGAAATCGAGCGATTGGGTCATTGCTCGAAACGAGGCGACGGCGGTCTACGACCCGATGTGAATGTGAATTGAGATCTACGTTGGACTCCCTATGGTTCTTGTTGCTGTCACCGGACCCGTTGGTTCTGGCAAGACTACCGTTCTTGCCTCACTTGTTCAGTGGGGGAAGGACCATCTCAAATCGGTTGACGGGTTTCTGGCCATCCCACAGGATCGGCTGGTTCCGCAGAAGGGCGCACAACAGTACTTCCTGCAGATGATCGCTTCGGGGAAGACGATTCCCTTCGCGCGTCGTGATGAATCCCTTGCTCCACCCTATCAGATTGATCCCCATGCACTTAATGAACTCTCAACCTGGGCAACTTCTCTTTCCGGCCTTCATCCTCTTTCACTGCTCGTCCTTGATGAATTCGGACCGATGGAAGCCCGCGGCCAGGGTCACATGACGCATTGGGAATTCCTTCGGAAATCAAATCCAGAAGTGGTTGCCATTGCTGTTCGGGATAGCTCTCTCCGTGATATCGAACAGCGACTTGGAATTCTCTTTGATGTCGTGATTGATGCGATTGCGCCGGATGCACTTTCGAAGCTGCAGGCTCTTGTGCTGCATCACTCCGATTGGATAAGGGTCGGTCAGTTCGGAGCTGCTGCCGGAGGATTCGAAGCAACGGTCGGCACGGCCCTGCACGAGACGCGCCTGCCTTTCACGGGCCTCTTCCTCTCCATCGTCCAATCATTGGTGATGATGTACGCCGGCGATCGACTCACCGATCGCAGCCGCCTCATGTGGGTTCCGTTCATTTCGGCCGGATTGAAGGCCCTTTCTCCTTACGGAGGACGCCTCCGCCCGATGCTTGGAATCACCGTCCAGGGATTTCTCTTCACCATCGCAACGACAATCCTCGGCTGGAACGTTTTCGGGATACTCGTCGCTGGCTGGTTTGTTGGTGCCTGGGCGGCCCTGCAGGGAGTAGTGCTTCAGTACATCTTCATCGGCGATAACCTCTTTCCGGCAGTAGACATCGTGATCCGATGGGCAGCAAGTCAGCTCCACCTGAACATGCCGGGCGTCATCACGTTGGTTTTCCTCTGGATGTTATTGTGCGGCTCTTTGTCCGCGTTCGTCACAATGTTTGCCTGGCTGCGTCGCCGCAAGGTTCCTGCAAGGCTTACCGCGATGTTATCAAAGGGGACAAGAGGTGTGGCCGGGAATTTCGCTGCTCCCACATGGGGCGTTGCTGTCCGGAGAGGCTTGCGCGACCTTCTGCGTCCGCTGTTTTGGGCGCCGGTGATTGTCGTCGCGGCTGTCGTTGTGATGACAGGGTCAAGTTGGGAGCAGGCAATGTGGATTGTTGTGCGCGCAGTGACGGTGGGGTGGGTCTTGTTTTCAGTTGCACGACTGTTCGATCCACGCAAACTGCTCTCGTGGTTACAGAGAAAAGGACACTGGGGGCCCGCCATGGCTCTCAGCAGAGCACTCCACTCGCAACCCGAGAAAACCGACGATTCATCGGAGAGTAGACCGGGGACATAGCGCCATCCGAATCTGAAACTCAGCGAATAGATTGTCAACATCAACGTCGGCGAAGAGATCTATGTGAGCGATTTTATCGACTCGAGGGATCGACGCAGGTGGGAACGTCACCAAAGCGGTTCGTGTTTGGAGCCGGAAGGCGTTTCCAGAGCTAGCAGTCACGCTCCTGAAATGGTCACACCCCAGGGTGATCGAACCACGAGATCATTTGCGCAGACAACGGAGCAGACACATCCTGAAAACCCCGCCGCGCTCGGATGAGCTCAGCAAGAATGCTCACGGCAATTTCTTCCGCCGTGACCGCGCCGATATCCAGACCAATCGGAGCATGAACACGCTGCAGCGCAGAGAGAGACACCCCGTCTTTCAGGAGCCTTGTAAACGATGCAGCGACTTTTTTCCTGCTGCCGATCATGCCGATGTA
>JBGPAN010000554.1:0-3252 GCA_041480785.1 Bacteroidota bacterium
CGTGTTTGATTGAAAGTGCCGAAACAAACGAAAATCCCAAGCAGTAAAGCAACTGGAACGGAACAGCAGCAATTTGCAGGTAGTATAATGAAGAAATTACGCCGAAGAAGCAATAGACGGCGAGTACCACCTCAACCAACACAACCCAATCGAGTTTCGCGGGCACGTATTTTTTCTGCATCCACGAATCCTTCTTTCCCTCAATCCGGTACTTTGGAGTTCTCACGAATTCGCTGCGTTTCTTGAACAACCCTTCGAAGACCGCACGAGAATTGTTGACGGCAAATCCCATACTGCCGGCCATGAAGAGGGGGAACAGCAGGAGTCGTCGTCGCCAATCGGGATACACGGCCTTTTGAGAGAACATGTAGAACATGAATGACCCGATGAACGCAAAGACGAACACGGACATCATCGCAAAATACGTCTCATGGCCACCGGCTTGCTTGATAAACATCAGCGGGACATTCAGAATTCCTGCGAGCAGGATGAACGGGAATACGATATTGTTTGTCAGGTGGAAGGTGCAATGGATCTTAAGGCGTAACGGGATACCCGATTTCCAAACCTCTGGGAGGATTTTGCGGGCTGTCTCGATCGCGCCCTTTGTCCATCGGAATTGCTGGGATTTCAGCGCGCTGACTTCTGCCGGAAGCTCCGCCGGGGACGTCACATCATTCAGATATTTGAATTTCCATCCGCGGAGCTGGGCTCGGTAGCTCAGATCGAGATCCTCGGTGAGGGTGTCAGAGTGCCAGTTGCCTGCATCGAAGATTGCCTCTTTGCGCCAGATGCCCCCCGTTCCGTTGAAATTGATGAAGAAACCGGCCCTGTTGCGAACACCCTGTTCCATGACGAAGTGCCCATCAAGCGCCATTGCCTGCGTTCTCGTCAGAAGAGAATAGTCGCTGTTCAAATGCTCCCACCGCGTCTGGACCAACGCAATCTTGTCATCCTGGAAGAAATACGGCAGCGTGTCATGGAGGAACATCGCATTCGGCACGAAGTCTGCATCGAAGATGGCGACGAACTCGCCGCGGGCCGTCTCCAATCCGTTCTTAAGCGCTCCGGCTTTGAACCCCGAGCGGTCCAACCGATGGACATGTTTGATATCGTACCCGAGAGCCTGGAACCGTTCGACGGTCTTTTTGACAAGGTCAATCGTCTCGTCTGTCGAATCGTCGAGCACCTGGATTTCAAGCTTTTCTTTTGGGTACTCGATGGCGCAGACTGCCTCGATAATGCGCTCGACAACATAGAACTCATTGTACATCGGAAGCTGCACAGTCACGATTGGCTGGCGAGGCAGCGGCGGCAGGGCCGATTCCTTCCCGCGGTTCTTCAGGTAATGATATACCATCACGAATCCGTGGGATCCGAACGAAAACAGTATGAGGAGAGAAAAGAAATAGAGATACAGGACCAAATCCGTGAAGAATGGACTGTGGAGGATTTCCTGTCGAAAGAACATCGTCGCAATGATCATGACCAATTCACCATCCTGCTACTGTTTCGTTGAGAATGTCTTCTGTGATTTTGCGTACCGCTTCCGCAATTCCAGCGTTTCGCTGAGTAAGACCGCCCCCCGAAGGGTAGTCTCCCCACTGCGTAAAGTCTTTCTCCCACACCTTCTTCCGCATCTTGAGATCACGAAACGTGACATGCGCTGTCACCGTGATCCGTCGTTTTGAAACTTGATCGCCGCCTTCGACAACCGAAGGCGCGTCTTTCACCGACGTGATCACACCCTCAAGAATCGAATCCGCAGAATTCCGGTCTGCGGGCTGCAGCGTGTTGTCATTCACAAACCGGCTCAGCAACTGCTGCGAGAACGAATCGCGAAGCGTCGGATCGCCGTAGCCGCTTTGATCTTCCACGATCGGAATTGCAATGGTCTTCAAATGTGGAGGGACCGATGCTCCGGTAAACGAATAGGGACACCCGGCGCAACCTGACAGCGTCACGACGACAAAAGCGTACCAGGCAATATTCCGGAACCACGTCCTACTCCTGAAGTCCAAACTCTTTGATCTTCCGATAGAGAGTGCGTTCACTGATTTCAAGTTCCTTCGCGGCGAGCCGTCTGTTTCCTTTGTGTCGTTCCAGAGCGCTGATAATCATCCTCCGCTCCATCTCCTGAAGTGTCGCGGTGCCGTTCCCGTTCGAACGGTCAACGGAGGATTCTTCCGTCTCGCGTTGGGCGGGGACCCCCTGCATGACCACGTCCCGAAGTTCAAGGATGGAACCTTTGAGTTCGACCAGCGCGCGATAGATCAATTCACGCTCAGCTTGTTCGACCGTCTTGTTCGCGATGACCGGCAAATTCCGGTCGACGACCGGTCCCTGGTACTCTTTCAGGTTCTTCCGGACATCGTCGGCGGTCAGGCGCCGGCCGTTCGTCAAGATCAACATACTCTCAATCACGTTCTTCAGTTCACGAATGTTGCCCGGCCAGCGATAACTCATAATGAGTTCTGTCGCATCATCGGTGAATCCTTCAAACTGGATTCCGTTCCGCGTCGTGAAGTCTTTGACAAAATGCTCGACGAGCGGCGGTATGTCCTCGCGCCTGTTGCGGAGCGGCGGAATGACAATGTTAACCGACCGGAGCCGGAAGTAGAGATCAGGGCGGAAATGTTTCTGGTGAACCTCGTACTGTAAATCCTTGTTCGTCGCTGCGATGACTCTGACATCCGACTTGCGTGTCGACGAAGATCCGACGCGCATGAATTCTCCGCTTTCAAGAACCCTGAGCAACTTCACCTGCGTTGCCAGCGGTGTCTCGCCGATTTCGTCCAGGAAAATGCTGCCACCGTCGGCGATTTCAAAATAGCCCTTCCGATTGTCAACAGCGCTCGTAAAGGAGCCTTTCTCGTGACCGAACAACTCGCTTTCGATCAATCCCTCGGGGATAGCGCCGCAGTTGACGGTGACGAGTTGCTTCTTCGACCGTTTGCTCGCGTTGTGGAGCGCCCGGGCAATCACCTCTTTGCCGACGCCGCTCTCGCCCGTGATAAGCACCGTGATGTCCGTCGGCGCAACCTGCTGCACGACTTCGACAATCTCCTGAATCTCAAGAGATTTGCCGATGATTCCATGTTCCCGCTGAAACAGTTCGCGATCCATACTTCTACGTCCTCACCAGCTCTGAACCAATCGAGCGCCGTTTATCGTGAAACAACGATTGTTTCCAGATGATACTTCTTCTTGACTTGAGCGCTGAATCGTTTCGCCTCTTCTTGTTTTGAAAAC
>JBGPAN010000555.1:0-3249 GCA_041480785.1 Bacteroidota bacterium
CAATCAGGCCCGCCGTCTTGAGCACTTCAAGATAGTTCAAAACCTCTTGAAGGTCTGTCTTTCTCTCCGCCTGCGCATCGAGCATATTCTTGATGTCGAGTGCGCTGTTCTTGCCGTTGATCAGGAGTTGCAGCTCGCTTCTGTCGTAACGGGGGAATTCGCGTCTCCCACCACCCTGCGTCTGCGGAAGGAATTCCCTGTAGCCGCCATAACCATTCGCCTTCACCTTCTCGGTCTGTTTCGGCACTGTCTTCGATGCTTTCTTTTCCAGGGCGCTCAGTGCAACTGCAACAGGCTCAGTCTTCAACCGTTCAGCTGTGACTTTCATGTGCTTCTCGAGCACATCCAGTTGGGTCTTCGCAATCTGCTCGATGGCCTTCGCCGACGCCGATACATACTCACCCACTTTTTTCTTGTCCGTGGCAAGCTGGAGAACCGTTTCAAGCGTATTCTTCTCGTTCGTGAGGGCAGTTGCGATAAACACACGCGCGGATTTATACGCGTTTTCCAACGTTTCTTTGGTTGCGCCATTGAGCTCAACCATTCCTCGCACCGTCTGATGCGACAGCCTGCTCATGGCATTACCGGAAATCTCACCTGCGATTCTTGTTGCCATTTCATCATCTGCAGAGGCTATGGTGTAAGCGCTCGCCGCAGCGATAATCGCAACACGTTTCATTTGCGTCGGATCGGATTTGTCCACATGGTCGCCAGAAGTATGATACCATTGGTCGGGCCAGGCAATCATCATGATACCGGGAACCTGCACTCCCCAATCATTGAACACCTCGTGGTCCGATGCGCCATAGTGCGTCTCGATGCTGTAGTAAAATGGCTCATCCGCACCGGTCGGGGCGACGATCCGGTGACTGACCGGATAGAAGTTTGATCGATTCTGAAGTCGTTCGCGATTTCCCTCCCCAACAAACCTGAAATAGTTTTCGACAACGTCATTGACATAATGCGGATTGCCATAGGTCGTGCGCATCAGGCACATGTATGACTTGTTCTTGCTGAGCCATTCACCCACCATGTCCATGTTGATGTCGCACAGCGTCTTTTTCATGAGCTCCTTGTTTGCCTTCACCCACGGGCCTGTCCCTGAGAATTCAGGACCCCATAAGAACCGTATCGTCCTTTTTGCCGGTGGAATGCGTCCTTCTTTAATGAGTGTGTTCAGAGTACGTGCAACCTCGGTAATAACCGCACACCCCGAAATATCATCGTTACCACCCTGTTTCACATAGCCCTCGAACAAGTGGGCTGACAGAATGATCTCACTGGCGTTTGGATCTGTTCCCGGTATGTAGCACGTGAGGTCCTGGATGTCATACTTGCGGTTTTCGGCAACCACCTTCGCATTCACGGTGATTTTTTCTCCAGCCAATAACCGCTTTTTCAGGAACTCTCCGTCACGTGGAGGAATTTGAAAAGCGAACTTCGCTGGGATATTCTTGCTCTGATCGCCCCGCACGCTTCCCCACGGCAACTGGAGCGGGTCGAACAACGACCGATATGAATTGAGCGAAATAACTCCCACAGCTCCCGAATCGATGCACGCGATCTGGTGGAGTGATGATGCAGGTCCTTCGGTAACGACAATCTTCCCTTTCACCGGCTTCCCTTGAAAATCCTCGCGTTTGCCAAGCCCCACCCAAACAAGCTCCGCCGTCGCGTCTGTCGTGACGCTGCCTTGCGCAAGCATCGCAGCCATATCGAGATAGGATGCAAGCTTCTGTCGCAGCGGCGATACTTCCCAGAGTTCACCCTTCACTGCGTCCCACGTTTCTCCCCCGGGGAACCGGACCACCTCTGCTCCTGCAAGGTTGTATTCCTTTAGCTTCTCCAGATAGAATTTTGTCTCGTGGAACATTGTTTCGTATTCAGACGCCGACCGATCCTTGTCATATCCTCCCGTTTCCATAATCATGTTCCAGGCATTTTCACCCGAGACTTCACCGACGATTTCATTGACGACGCGGTCCGGGAGAAGAGCCCATTGAAGCCACGGTGTCATCTGTGCGTTAGCCTTGCCCACGCCCAACAGAGCTACAGCAGCAAGAAGCATGATTTGTTTCATTGAGTGCCTCCCGATATGGAGTAAGGAATTGACATCAGGATTTTCAGGTTCTGAGAGATTAAATGCGCAAGAGTTATTTCGCGCCATAAACAAAAATCCCAGCGAACTGCCGGGATTTTTGTGGGATCGGGTCACTTTCGCGACCAAGCGGCTCATACTTCCATAATTTCCTTCTCCTTGAGCACAAGGAGTCTGTCGATATCCTGGATGTATTTGTCCGTGAGCTTCTGTGATTCCTGCTCGCCCCGCTTGCGTTCATCCTCCGAAAAGTGCTCGAGCTTCTCTGACTTCTTGAGATGCTCAATAGCATCGCGGCGTACGTTGCGGACAGCGATTTTGCCGTCTTCGCCAAACTTCTTAATCAATTTCACGAGTTCCCTTCGACGTTCCTCGTTGAGAGGGGGAATCGGAACGCGAAGTATGTTGCCATCGTTCACCGGATTCAGGCCAAGATTCGCATTCAGGATCGCCTTGTCGATGACCCCAAGCAAGTTCTTTTCCCATGCCTGTACTGTGATAGTGTGAACGTCGGGCGTGCTGATGTTTGCAACTTGATTGAGGGGGACGATACTGCCGTAGTAATCTACTTTGATTCCATCGAGAAGTGCTGTCGTGGCTTTGCCCGTCCGAACCTTGACGAGTTCCTCACGCACCACTTCCACCGCCTTCTTCATCCGGTCGTCCGCATTCTTCAGAATCTCCTTAACCATACGTTTCTCGCTCTTCGTTTGTGATCAGGATTTGCCGAAATGAATCGTCACCGATTATGACGCTGGAGCAAAAACCTTGGACCCAACTGTCTCGCCTAAAACAACGCGGCGCAGGTTCCCAGGTATGTTCATGTTGAAGATAATTATAGGCAATTTGTTTTCTTTGCACAAGGTGATAGCCGTCAGATCCATTACCCGCAAGTCTTTCCGCAACACATCGAGATAGCTAATTTCGGGAAAACGGATGGCGTTGGCATTTTTTTCGGGATCGCTGTCGTAAACGCCATCGACCCTCGTTCCTTTGAGGATGACGTCAGCCTCGATCTCGATGGCCCTCAGCGCAGCCGCAGTGTCAGTTGTAAAATAGGGATTCCCTGTTCCAGCCGCAAAAATGACAATTCTTCCCTTCTCAAGATGCCTGATGGCGCGGCGCCGTATGAACGGCTCGGCAATTCTTTC
>JBGPAN010000556.1:0-3248 GCA_041480785.1 Bacteroidota bacterium
AGGCTCTGAGAATGGGACAATTCATACGCTCAATATCTGAAATCGATCTAACGCCCATCCAGGGCAAACACTATTGGCATTGCAATCGGGAATGGCGGGAGGAATTTATCTATTTCATGCTGGTTGATCGATTCCATGACGATCTTCAACGCAAGCCGGTGTTGTCCAGGGAAAGAGCTCGGGGAAGCGGGACGCCCGCGCAATTAAGGAAATTCTGCGGTGGGACGCTGAACGGTATCACAAAACATCTGGACTACATCCGTGGATTGGGCTGCACGGCTCTCTGGCTAAGCCCCATCTTTGAAAACAACGATGCGCCTCATCGCGATTCCGACAAGTATCATGGATACGCGATCCAAAACTACCTGGCGATCGATCCCCGTTTCGGGGCGAAGGAGGATCTTGTCGACCTCGTTACGCAAGCACACCAGCGGGACATGAGGGTATTCCTCGATGTGGTTGCGAATCACTCCGGCGACAATTGGTTCTACCTGGGGAATGAGGCCAAAGTGTATGACAATGGGAGGGAGTATCCTTTCGGCGGTTGGCGCTATGCTGACCGTCCGTTGCCGATCGAACTGCGCAATCCCGACTATCACGGCCGCAAAGGCGAAATCCGTAACTGGGATGCCCTGCCGGAGACGCAGGATGGGGATTTCCTATCGCTGAAGGGTTTCAAGAATGATGAATCCCCCGATGGCCTGGCGCTTCAGGAAATTCTTATCAAAGCGCACTGCTATTGGATGCGCGAAGCAGACATCGACGGTTTTCGCATGGATGCGGTGAAGCACATGGGTGAGTTGGCAATCGCCCGTTTTTGTTCGAGCATTCGCGAATATGCATATTTGCTCGGCAAGCGCTGGTTTTTGCTCTACGGTGAATTGGTGGCAGGTGACGCGGCGGCCAGTCGCTACATCGGGCCTAACACTCCAACGCAGGTGGGAAACAAAACGGTGTATTTTGGATTGAATTCCGTGCTCGATTTCCTGCTCTACTGGACGTTACCCGCTGTCATCAAAGGACAACAACCCCCCGCGGACTTGATCAATCGCTACGAAGCGCTTCGAGAAAACGCCCTGAACCGCGGCGAGATGGGGCGATACCTGATCACGTTCCTTGACAACCACGATCAAATCGGCGCTGATTGCAAGAGGAGATTTGCCGCCGGCGCACCCGATAAGCAAGTGATTGCCGGCATTGGCTATCTGCTTTGTGCTCTTGGGACACCGTGTATCTACTACGGGACAGAGCAAGGTTTTTCGGGGGAAGGCTTTGGCGACGAATATATCCGCGAGGCGATGTTCGACCTTGACGACACAACAAAGAATCTCCTGAATCCGCATTGCTTCATCTATGAAGAGATTGCGAAAATTGCCCGCGTCAATCACGAACAAGAAGCACTCAGATTTGGTAGAATGTATTTTAGAGAGATCTCTGGCAACGGAGTCGATTTTGGCCTGCCACTAGGTCAACCTTGCACGCTGGCGTTTTCCAGAGTCCTTGCCGGACAAGAAATTGTCGTCGCATATAACACGTCAACAGCAGACCGACGGACAGATTTCGTAATCGTCGACAACAAAATGCACCAAAAAGGAGAGAGAATGAGATTTCTGTACGGCGCTGAGGGGACTGTGGAAGTCCTTTCGCATCCCGATCCCGGCAATCAGTCGCTTTTTGTGAGGTTGGAACTTGACCCGATGCAATTCGTGATTGTCCGATAAATTTTTGGTGAATCCGCCGTTGACCATGTTGACGGCGTGTTGAAATCCTACTGATTTGTTCTTCAGGATGAGCGATGATCTGACCTGAGTTCTTCTAGCTCATTCCATCTTGCGTAGAGAAGATCCACCTTAGCTCTTGCAGCGGCAAGCTCTTCGGTCAAGCGGGCAATTTCCTCTCCACGCTTTTCGTAGAAGTCGGGTGCTGAAAAAACGGCTTCGATGCGCTCCACATCTGCCTCCGTGCTCATGATTTCAGCTTCGATTGTCTCGAGCTCTTTCGCTTCTCTCCATGTAAGCTTGGTTGACTGAATCTTAACGCGCTCTTTCTGTTTCTTTGGTGCAACGGTTTGTACCGCAACCTCCCTGTCCCGTGCGTCCCGCTTCTCGATGTAGTAATCGTAGTCCCCTTCGCTGAAATGCACTTTCCCGTCCCCTTCAAATGCAAGGATCCCATTGCAGACACGGTTGAGGAAGTACCGATCGTGGCTGACTGCGATGACACAACCGTCGAATGCCGCCAGCGCCTCTTCAAGGACGCGGAGGGTCGACAGGTCCAGGTCGTTGGTAGGTTCATCCAGGATCAGGAAGTTGCCGCCATTCATGAGGATCTTGGCAAGCAGGAGTCTGCTCCGCTCTCCGCCAGAGAGCTTGCCCACTGTTGTATTGATCCTGTCGTCAGTAAAAAGGAATCGCCGCAAATACTTCCACACGGTAAGGCGTTCATCACCGAAGATGATCCATTCCCGGCCGTCACCGATTTCCTGCAGGACAGTCTTCTCGTCGCTCAACGTCACTCGCGATTGATCGACATAATTGAAAAGCGTCTTGTCACCAACGTCCGTATGCCCTTCACCGGGTTGAACTTCTCCGAGGATGATTTTTAACAATGTCGTCTTACCGAGGCCGTTACGCCCGATTATTCCCAACCTCCTTTTCTTTTCGAAATTGAACGACAGTCCGGAAAACAGTCTCCTTCCACCCAATTCGATCCCCAGATTCTTCAGATTTAACACCCTCGATCCGAACGGAGGGGCAGGGGGGATGATCAGGTCGACTTCGGCTTCCAGCTCGTACCCTTCTTCAGCTACCGCTTCAAAGTAGCTCTTGAGCCTGCTTTTCGCCTTTGTTCTTCTGGCCCGGGGTCCCCGGCGGACCCATTCAAGCTCCCGCCGAAGAAAGCTGTTCCTCTTTCTCTCTTCAGTCTCGAGCTGTGCTTCGCGCTCTGCTTTGTCGATGAGGAAGTCCGTGTAGTTGCCATTGTGCGTGTGGCACACACCGTTGGAGAGCTCGACAGTCCTGTTTGCGATCGAATCCAGAAAATACCGATCGTGTGTTACAAAGAGACACGCGCCGGAGAATGCTGCAAGAAATTCTTCCATCCACTCAATAGAACGGGTATCGAGATGGTTCGTCGGTTCGTCGAGGATGAGGAGATCGGGTCTCGCGATGATTGCCTTGCACAACGCCACGCGCCGTTGTTCTCCGCCGGAGAGCGTCTGGATATCACGGTTCTTCTCGGGAACATTC
>JBGPAN010000557.1:0-3248 GCA_041480785.1 Bacteroidota bacterium
ACTCGCCGCGCAGGCGAACGAGACGGAGCCCATCTTCAAACGTCAATGCTCCGGCATAGACGAGCGCCGAGTACTCTCCAAGAGAGTGCCCCGCAGCCATCGTTGCGTGTTCTCCACGATACAATTTTGCGGCTACCATGCTGTGGAGAAATATCGCCGGCTGCGTGTTCTTTGTCTGCTTCAGCTCTTCTTCCGGGCCTTCAAAACAGATTTTGCACAGGGAGAATCCGAGCAAGGCATCGGCCTGGTCAAATCGCTGTCGAGCTTCAGGAAGCTGTTCATACAGATCTTTCCCCATGCCGACATACTGAGAACCCTGACCCGGAAAGACAAATGCCGTTGTGCTCATGAGGGATCTGCTATGGTTTCGGATTCTCTAGCGACCATCGTACGAGCGTCGCTCCCCATGTGTATCCCGCACCGAAACTCGCAAGCACGATGTTCTGTCCGCGCTTCAGCTTTCCGGACAGCCACCACTCCGAGAGGCAAAGCGGTATGGTCGCCGCCGTCGTATTGCCGTAGCGGTCGATATTGATCATGACCTTCGACCGGTCGATTCCCATTCGATCAGCCGTTGCATCGATGATGCGCAAGTTTGCCTGGTGAGGGACAAGCCACGCGACATCGTCCCCAGTCAGTTTGTTACGCTCCATGATCTCGGACGAGACATCAGCCATCCCTTTGACGGCAGCCTTGAAAACAGCCTTGCCGTCCTGATAGATGAAATGCATCCGCTTATCGATCGTCTCGTGGGTTGGGGGATTGAGACTCCCGCCCCCTTTCATGTACAGGAACGGCCCCCCGGAACCATCGCAATACAACCGGCTGTCGAGTATTCCGTACTCCGGATCCTCCGACAGCTCCAACAAGACTGCCCCGCCAGCATCACCGAAGAGGATACATGTGTTGCGGTCGGAATAATCTGTGATGCTGCTCATCTTGTCCGCGCCAACGACGAGGACTTTGGAAGCCATGCCGTTCTCGACAAACTGCGCTCCGGTGACAAGAGCGTAGAGGAAACCGGAACACGCACCGGAGAGGTCGAAGCCCCACGCGTTTCTCGCGCCGATCTTATCCTGAATAATGCATGCCGTCGACGGAAAGAACATGTCGGGCGTGACGGTCGCGACAATGATGATGTCGATTTCTGTTGCCTCGATCTTCCGATGAGCCAGCATTGCCTGAATAGCACCCACACCGAGATCTGACGTCGCTCCCTCTTCCAGGATGTGCCTCTCCGAGATACCCGTTCGCGAGCGGATCCACTCGTCGTTGGTGTCGACCATTTTCTCCAGATCAGCGTTCGACAGAATTTTGCTTGGAGCATAGTGGCCGACGGCTGTTATGGTTGCTCTTCGTTTCGCCATTCGGTCCTTCATGCAGATATGGCAGATGGAGCCGATTTCGCCGCCTCTGCGATTGCTTGTTCAATATGGGTGTTCAGCTGTGTTTTCGCAACCTCCACCCCTTTCAATATCATGTTTTTGATGGCTTTCGGACTGGAGCTTCCATGCCCAACAATGGAAACGCCGTTGACTCCCAGAACCGGCACGCCACCATATTGCTCGTAATCCATGTCTTTCAATGCAGCCCGCAGCGATCCTCGTGCCGCACCGATGAGGATCTTGCGGATCAATCCGCCGGAAGCATATTCCTTCAACTTTGCCTTCAGAAATGACGGAACGCTCTCGCCGAACTTCAGGATCACATTCCCAACAAATCCGTCACACACCATGACCTGCGCTTTTCCTTTGAGGATGTCTCTTCCTTCAATATTCCCGATGAAGTTCAGCGAACTCGACTCCAGAAGCCTGTGCGCTTCCCGGACCTCCTCGGTTCCTTTTGTCTTCTCCTCGCCGACGTTCAACAATCCTATGGTGGGATTCTCATAGTGAAAGACCCGTTTCGCGTAGATACTTCCCATGACGGCAAATTCATAAAGATGCTGAGCGCGGCAATCCACATTTGTTCCGGCATCGACCAGAAGGCAGACTCCTCGTTCCGACGGAAAGAATGTGGCGATCGTCGGCCGACTCACACCTTTGATGCGACCGAGAATCAATGTTGACGCAGAAAGAGCCGCTCCCGTATTCCCGACACTTGCGAACGCTTCTGCTTTTCCCTCCTTGTGCAACTGCATGCCAACGGCAAGAGAGGAATTCTTCTTTTGCTTAACCGAAGCTGTCGGAGAATCGTCCATCGTGATGATATCATCCGCGTTCACGACGGAAAACGCCAGCCCTTCCGTGTTGTGTCTATTGAGCTCAGCGCGTATTTCTTGCTCTTTGCCGACCAGGATCACTTCAAATTCATTCCTCGCCTGGCGCAGAGCCTCCAACGCACCGGCGACTTCATTCGCAGGCGCGAAGTCTCCTCCCATTGCATCCAGAACAATTCTTAGTCGTTGAGCCAATGGAATCGTACTCGTTGGACAATGAACTGGTTCAATGCTCTTGTTTGCGGAGCTGCCGCCTCTCATCGATCCTCATACAGAGGCAAAATCCCGCCTCGTCTCTGACGAAGCGGGATGCTCAGCTCTTCCCGGAAAAACTAGGATTCTTTTGGAATGATAATCGATCGACCGTCGTAGAAACCGCAGTTCGGGCAAGCCCGATGCTGCAGCTTCTGCTCGTGGCAATTTGGGCATTCTGCAGTTGCCGGAGCACTTGCCTTGTAGTGAGTGCGGCGCTTCCTACCGCGTGCTTTCGAATGGCGTCGTTTTGGATTCGGCATTGATGGAACCTCTAGCTAAAAGACGTATGGTTTCTAGTTCTTCAAAATCTTCTGGAGTTCCGACCAACGAGAATCGGCCCCGTCGTTCGTGCAATCACACTTGCCCAGGTTTAAATTCGAACCGCACGTTGGGCACAAACCCGCGCAATCTTCACGGCAGAGCATCTTCTGGGGCAGTCCGAGGATTACAAACTGCCGAACGTCTTCTGCCAGGTCCACATGAGTGCTGTCGGGGGAAATCACCTGGACTTCCTCGCCATCGCCCTCCACGGAATCCTGTTCCGTGACAAACATGACACCGTACCCAGATGAGATGTCTTGCTGAAACTCTTCAAGACATCGGTCGCATGTGAAGGTGCCCCCGGCCTTGACCTCTACCCGCATGTAGAGCTGCTGGCTGGTCTTCTGAAGCGTCGCCTCGATCTGAAGTTCTTTCGTGAAACGGGAATCGAGATCCACCTCTTCGGGTGTCGCTTTGAGGGAATGATGATGTGTACCTTCCGAGAGTTTCGAAA
>JBGPAN010000558.1:0-3244 GCA_041480785.1 Bacteroidota bacterium
CGCCATTCTCAACGCACCCGAAGGGGTTCCTAGTTGATGGATTCGAGCGCTATCGTCACTTCCTCGTAGTCTGGTTCCACCCCAGGGTTCTCGGACACCCATGCGTACCGCACTATGCCGTCTTTGTCGATGACGAACACTGACCGTTTCGAGGCTGAATAACCCGTCAGGCCGGCGAAGCTTTCATGCACAATACCATAGGCCTCTATGGTTGCCCGGGTGAAATCGGACAGAATCGGGAACTGGAGATTATTTTGCGCAGCAAAGGCCTTGTTCGCAAAGGGTGCATCAACGCTGATTCCAATCACCTGCGCATTGAGTTCGTTGAATCGGGCCATCGAATCCCGGAACGTGCAGAGTTCCTTGGTGCAGACTCCGGTGAACGCGCCAGGAAAGAAAGCGAGTACTGTCTTCTTCCCTAGGAACTCGTTGAGCGAACGGACTTTGCGATCAGTATCGAAGAGGTTGAAATCAGGTGCTTTGTTTCCAATGGTTACTGCCATGGTTCCTCCAATATGCTATCCATTCAAGTATGTCAGGCTGTGTACTACAGGTTTCCAATTTGTTTGCGAGACCTCATGTCAATGAACGACCCGAACCTCATCAACGATCATGAACACCAATTCTCGAGAAAGAGGAAAGGCGCAACTTGTTTCTCATGCCGCATGAGGGTTTGCATTTGCTGCTGAAGAAGCTTTCAACTCTTTGGCAAGAAATCGATAGAGGGCTCTCAGCTTTTGCTCAGGCAATCCATGCAGACCCCGAAAAAATCGAGGCGATGGCCTGTAATATTGCCCGGGACAACATCACGCACTCGGTCGTGGAGGTCTTGCTGAAGTGGAACTTCGAGGTCCCTCACGACGCCGCAGTGCTCGCACACAAAATGATAGTGCTGATCCACTGTTGCGTCGTAACGATGAAGCCCCTCTCCAAAGTCGAGTTCCTGGATCTTTCCCTGAGCTGTGAGGATGTGGAGGTTTCGATAGACTGTGCCAAGCGAGACGCGGGGAATTTGAGAGCGAACCTGCTCATAGACCCACTCCGCCGTCGGATGAGCAACAGTTTTTTTCATGACCTGATAGATCTTCTCGCGCTGTCTACTTCGTTTCGTCCCGACGGCTTGCATGGCATCACTCTGTAATCATGAATCTGATGTCAATATAGACAAACCACCGAGGATTGTCAAGATAACCACATTCTCCTTGCCCGCTGTCCTTCTTCTCTTTCCCAGAAAATGGAACGACTCGATGCGATCGTAAAATCCAACACTTCAGCTATTCGAAATGTTCCGCGATCATTCTGGCGTTGTCGAACGAGAGGAGAAAAGAGATGCCGGAAAGACGAGGAAACACAAAAACAAAAAGCCGGCAGGAACAGACCGGCTCTTCGTTTGTGCGGAAGGGGAGGGATTCGAACCCTCGATACCGCTAGGCGGTATTCCGGTTTTCGAGACCGGCCGATTCAACCACTCTCGCACCCTTCCGAGAATATCGAACTCAATGAGAACTCTGAACTAACTGTCCTTTCTCCCTCTACGACACTGCGGGAAATGCTCGTCCAACCATTTGCGGCCGACACCGCTTTTCAGGAACCGTTCTCTCCGAAGAGCTTCAGCTTTGGTTCCGTACACCTCTGTGTGAATGATGACCCAAGGCCGTCCTCCTCGTGTAAATCTACTCTGCCCAGCATTGTGTTGCCAAAGGCGATCCACCGGATCGTTACCTGATCCAACGTAGCGTTTCTGAAGCTTTTTGCACCAGAGCACATACACTGAACATTCTTCTGCAGACGATTCATCTCCTCCACCATACCGGCCGATTCTCCGCCGAAGGCGGATGAGCCTCTGGCTCAAACCACTCTCGCACCCTTCCGTGTGGTTGACTACACTGTAGAACAATCTAAGGATTTATTTCTCGAAGTTCAATTCTTCCGCCATCTTTCCACTTTCATTCATGGCACCTAAGAAAAGACCCGCTCACTTCGTCTCGGCCCCGAATCCCTTCCTCTGCATTGTTCCCCACTGCTTCTTGCCACAGAAATAATCCCAAAACGCTTTTACTCTCCACCACGCAGTGATCTGTCGATAGCCAAGATTCTCAAGGACACCGAAGGAGAGCAGAACTGCCAGGTCGGGCGGTTTTGGGTATCGTTGGAACGAGAGTTCTTCAAGCAAGATTGCTGATAGGGAGTACATGACCCCGTAAAAAGAGCGCAACGATGAAGAAGGGAATCGCTATGTGAGTGTTCAACTCCCCCAAAAAGAAGAGCAACACCATGGCCACATATCCAAAGAACTCGATGACGGGACCCAATAGTTCGACAAGCACAAAGTATGGCATCGCCGCCATTCCGACCACTCCATAGTTCGGGTTGAACAGCATCTTGCGATGAATGAGCATGGTACCCAGTACACCACGATGCCAGCGGTTTCGCTGTCTTGAAAGGACTTTGAGCGTTTCCGGAGCTTCGGTCCAACGAACAGGATCAGGCACAAAGAAGATTCGGTAGCGTTCGCCTTTCTTGCGCTTGGTCCTGTGGATTCTGCAAATCAACTCCATGTCCTCCCCCACCGAATCGTGCCTGTACCCACCCACTTCCAGCACTGCCGAACGCGCGAAGAGCCCGAACGCCCGGAGATGATCAGGAGGCCATTTATGCCCTTCCACGACATCCGCCCGCAAAGAAAAGCACGAAAGTACTCAACCACCTGAAAAATTGGAACCGGTTTGTGTGAAAGGCCGACGCTCACGACCTTGCCATTGACCACCTCACACCCGTTCGCAATATGAACGATGCCGCCGACAGCGACCACATCATTGTCTTCCAGGAATGTCTTCATCACTCTCTGAAGTGCATCGTCCTCAAGCAGAAAATATGCATCGATACAGCATACGTATTCATACCGTGCCACATCGATGCCGACATTCAGTGCATCGGCCTTCCCCCCGTTCTCCTTATCGACAACGACGATGTTCCTGTATTCAGGAAGTCTTGATTTGTACCTGCCTCGGACTGGCTTCGCCCCGATCAGGGGATGGTACACCTGATGAGATCGATACATCTTTAAATTCTCAATAAGCTGAGCAAGCGTATTATCCTTCGATCCATCGTTGATAACGACAACTTCATATGCCGTAGTTCAGTTTCAGCAGGCTTTTGAAACTCTGAACGATCGTTGCCTCCTCATTGTACCCCGGCACAAGAATCGAGACTGGAGGAGTCAGTTCTGATTGAACAATGGACC
>JBGPAN010000559.1:0-3236 GCA_041480785.1 Bacteroidota bacterium
GGATTGAATTGAGTAGATCAGAACAAGGAGCAGAAGGATTGCTCCAATCAGAAGTACGATCTCAATCCGTCCGAGTGATTGAAACAACGAATCCCAGTGCGTATCAAGTCCATCCAGCTGCGGTTCCGGGCTCTTGCGTCCGGATCGCAGGTTTCTTTTGGCACTCATCAGCTTTTCCCCTTCATCGATGAAACGCCCGTGTGACCAAATCCTCCACCACCTCGAGCAGTCTCATCCAAAGTCGTTACTTCCTCCCATTCAACGCGTGCATAGCGTTGAATAACCATCTGAGCAATTCGATCCCCCCGCCGAACAACAAATGGCACCTTGCTGAAATTCGAAAGAATGACCTTGATCTCCCCCCGATAGTCAGAATCAATCGTTCCCGGGGAATTGAGAATCCCAATCTGATGCTTGATTGCGAGGCCGCTTCTCGGTCGTACCTGTGCCTCAAATCCCTCCGGCAATTGAATACTGTAGCCCGTTGGAACCAGGACGGTCTCGGATGGTTTCAGTGTCAACTCTGCTTCGAGCGACGCAAAGAGATCCATGCCAGCAGATCCATCGGTTGCATATGTGGGCAATGGAAGATCCGTCGTCTCAGGGTTGGTTCGGCTAATGCGGACTTTGATGTGCTCTGACAAGTGGGTTTTTCGCTCGTTGGAAAGTTGTAGTTTGAAAAATATAGGCAAGAGTGCCAAGAGAAGCAAACTGTCCGAAAAGCGGATAGTGGGCTATTATGATTAGACGTAGCTACGATATTGAGTCAAAGGAGTATCTCAAGGCGGTCAAGAGCACCGCCGGGCGGTTGGAGGCGATAAAGGAAGGATTGATACAAAAGCGAAGGCGGTGGGATTTGAACCCACAAGCCGTTTGCGCGGCTTCCGTTTATAAGACGGTTGTCCTCAACCTATGGGCGTGCGCCTCCGTCTAGATTTTTTCAAAAAAAAAGGGATCGCGCGCAAACACGATCCCCAAAACTCGCGGCGGATTCCTCCGTGGAGGCTGGCTCCATCCGCGTTGTCCATAGGCTTAGATCGAGGACGTTAGAATATCTTGAATTCCATGCCGTGAGTCAAGTTAATTATGTTGCTACTTTCTTGACATTCCTAGAGTCGGATTTTCTAATCCCCACGGAGCATGATTTGCATACAATTTCCCAACCGAACTGAGACAACCGCGGTTCCCAAGAAGCGAAGCCCCGGACGATCTCTGCGCCGGGGCTTCATCCAACAATATTGCTACCAGTGGATTGGCAGGTATTCTTTAGTCTCGGTTGTCCTTCTCCTTGAGTTCCTGCAGTCGACGTTGTTCGCGCTTATCCATCTCGCGCATCAACGAATCGAGTTTCGACCGTCCACCCTTCTTCGCCAAGAATGCGCTGTCGAGTGCCCGTTTGAGCTTGCCGGCATTCATTTGTGGCCTGCCTTCGTTCCCTCGAATGTCTCCCATCAAGAACTCAAAACCCGGAGGAACGCCCCCTTTCGTCATGCGCTCCACGACACTATCGAGATCCAAACTATTGAACTGGAAGTTAAAGTAGAACGATGAATCTCTGCCAAACGGCGATGGAACTCGTGGCCTGCCTGAGGTCCCAAACTGCCCGGGATGGCGGGGTTTCACCCAAAGCTCTGGCATCGGCACGGACATCTCTTCCCATCCACTCCCGAATTGGATGCTGATGAAATCCGAGTCGCCGACGACCTGCACGTGCGGTATTGGTATCATGACACGTTGTCGACCCACATCCTCGCGCTGTTCGGCAATTCGCCGAATAAGGCCGTTCATGTTCACCACAACGCGTTCACGGCCTTCATCAACATGCTGGAAATGGCGACGGAGGCTGTCCATATTCAAACGGAAGCTTGACATGACGACCGTGTCAGGCGTTACCACCAAAAACGGCTCCGGCCTCGAGACAACCCGCATCGTATGCAGAATTCGTTCCGAGGACTCTGATGCTTTTCGTCCACCGGAAATCATGTAGGGTGCGCTGCGGACTCGCAGAAATTTCTCGAATCGTGAACGTTGTTCGGGCTCGAGTGCTGCTGCAATTCCCGAGAGCATAACGCGATTCAATCTTGAGAGCTGCGGATCGATCGCCATGGCCTTGTCTTCAGCTACGAAGATCGACTCCTCAAGCTTTTGCCTCCCCAAATCCAGTAAGGAATCGATGATCTCGCGCTGCAGCCGAGTTGGCTGAACTTCGTCGACGAACTCCTTCACAGTCACTGCGGGAGTTCGTCGTGCTCCCTTTTTGTCGACATCAATCGTGTACCCTCTCGCAGAGTCCTCGTTGACCCGAAACTCTGTCTCGGCTTTTGCGTCGAGCGGTAGCGTACCGAACATCGCGAACTGTAATGCCTGATTCTTGTCGACACGAGAGAACAATGGCATGATGGAGCCTTTCAGCACATTGTCGCCGACCACCTTTTGGACGCGCTCGGTCTGCCTGCTCACATAGTTCACCACGGATGCACGCTGTTGGTAGAGAACAATACCGACAGCGATGACCAGCACAGCTGTTGCACCAGCGACGAGAGGGAAGTACCGCCGGGGGAACGGCAGGAGATTCTCATCTTCTTTCTTCCTGCGCTCGATTTCGCCCGAAACGCGAGTCCAGAAACCTATGGACGCAGGGAGACGCCTCTTTTCAGCCACAATGGTCTTCAGCGCCCTGAGTTCTTCGAGCTCCCTACGAGCCTCAGCATCCTTCGAGACGATCTCTTCGACGAGCCCCCTCTGTCGATCGTCGAGCTCTCCATCGACATACGAAGAGAGCAATTGAGATAGCTCAGCCTTCAGAAGAGGTTTCATGTCACACCCCCTCCTTGAACAAAGGCTCGAGCACTTTGCGCAACATCGATCGTGCGCGCGACAATCTTGACTTTACTGTACCAAGCTCACATTCCATAATCTCCGCGATTTCCTCATATGAGAGACCATCGATATCTTTTAGTACAATTGCTACTCGATATTTCTCCGGAAGCGACTGCAAACCAGCGGCGAGGAGTTCCTGAGTTTCCCTGTCCTGCGGCTCGACAACGATCTTGCTCCCCAGCTCTTTGTCGGAAGTCTCCATCAGCGTCTGAAGGGAGAACCATCGCCGAACCTTTCGTTTGCGCAATTCATCACGGCTTTTGTTCACCGCGATCCGATACAGCCATGTGTAGAATGAAGATTGAAACCGGAATTGCGGCAACGCTTCGTAAGCCTTGATAAACACTTCTTGCGAC
>JBGPAN010000560.1:0-3209 GCA_041480785.1 Bacteroidota bacterium
CTGGCAATATCGGATTAGACTCCCTTTCGCAAACACAATATCCGCAAACCTGACTGGACATCGATCCGATATTCCGTCTCCGACATACACAATGATGTCGTCATCCGCCGAAAGCGTCAGCATGTGATTCCGCTTGCAGTTGCCACAGAGAAGACACTCAGCATCTGTATGCGGAAATGACGGCACAAGTTTGGTCACGACGCCGGAGAGAACGAACTCCAGATGATTCGAAAAGAACGGGAGATCACCAAGACCGTTGTTCTTCAGCAATCGCTCGACGTAGAAATCCAAGCCATCGCTCAAAACCACAAGTGGAATACCATGCCCGCGGCAAAACTCGACAAACCTTTCGAACGTCGGATCGAGAGAGAACTGGTCGATGAACAGTTCGACCTCACCCGGGTGTGCGCTTTCTACCGCTTCACATTCCTTCGTGAGGTACGCACAAGCCGTGATGGTCCCCTCCAGGTAGTGTTGGGCGATCTCAATCGCTTGAGCGCCGGCAAACGTCCTGAACAGTCGGCCTCCCACATCTTCAACCGCTATCGTCCCGTCAAAGTCGCTGAAGACCCGCATCATCTGCTTAGCAGCCCTCTATCCATTCGGCACAGTCTCGTTGAATCTCACCGAAACAAGCTTCGAGACTCCCTCTTCTTCCATCGTGACGCCATAGAGGGCATTCGCCGCTTCCATGGTTCGTTTGTTGTGCGTGACAACAATGAACTGTGTATTGTCGGAGAATTTTCTGAGGATGCGGGTGAATCGGTCGATGTTGCTATCATCGAGCGGCGCATCCACTTCGTCAAGGATACAAAAAGGGCTTGGCTTCACGAGATAGATCGCAAAGAGCAGTGCGATTGCGGTCAGGGTCTTCTCTCCTCCCGAAAGCAGGTCAATCGACGTCGGACGTTTCCCGCGTGGTTTTGCGACAATCTCAATGCGGGCCTCCAGTGGATCGACGCCATCTTCCAACCGCAGGTCACACTCGTCACCCTCATCAAAGAGACCCTTGAACGTGGAGATGAAATTCTCGCGGATCTTGGCAAAGGTATCGAGAAACTGGCGCTGTGCCGTCGCATTAATTTCCTCGATCGTCGATAGCAGGGTCTCTTCCGATTCTACCAGATCTTTACGTTGAGCGTTGACAAAATCGAGCCGCTCTTTTTCACTCTTGTATTCATCGAACGCAGCGAAATTCACCGGGCCAAGCGAGCGGATTTTCTCTTTCAGAATGCGCACCTCTTCACGCGCTGCATGGAAATCGAACGACTCATTGTCCTCAAATGTCTGAAGCTGCATATCCAGATCGAACTCCTCTTTGGCGCGAACCTTCAGGTTCTCTGCCTTCATCGTGAGTTCCTGGATTTTGATCTCCAGATCGTGGGCCGCCTTGAGCGAGCCTTCGTGTCGCGACCGCTCATCCTTCAATTTGAGTTCGATGTCGTGCACCTGGCTACGCTTCGCTGTCGCTTCCTTTTCAAAAGCTTTTCGTTTCTCCGTCAATGAACCGAGCTCTGCACGTGCGGATGCCAGAAAATCCTCGGTTTCTTTCATCTCAATCCCAAGGCGTTCGATTTCATCCCGTGCCGCGAAAATGTCGGCGGTGCGTTGCTCGAATGTCGATGCTATCGATTGGAGGGTCGAGCCGGCATAGTCAATTTCCTGCTGAATACTGCGCTCTTCCCCCTTCAAGTTGAGAACATGAACATTGGCTTCGGCAGCCACCCGCGAATACTCATTCCAAAGTGCTTCCATGGTCTCGAGTTCGCTTGCCGCTGCACCAGAGAGCCGCTCCGCTTCCGCCTTCTCACCTTCAAGCCGCTCGATGGAGGGTCCCAGCGCGCTCAGTTCATTCTGCAGCGTTTCGATTTCTTGCTGCAACTTTTGCACTTCAGTCTGGTTGCGCTCAATTGTTTCATGCGCACGCTTCTTCTCAAACTCGAGCTGTGCTATTCTAATTTCGACTGTCGTCATTTCCTGCTCGAGAGATTTCGCCTCCTCGAGCAGTTGTTTTACATCAATGTGGTTGATCTCATCGGTTTTCTGTTCAAGTTCCGTCAGCAACCGTTCGCGCTGTCGTTCAAGCCCTCGGATCTCCTCCGCCATCTCATCAAGCTGTGAGCGACCACCAATATGGCCCCCTTCATCTTGACGGACGCTTCCACCCCTCAGGACCCCTTTGCTTGTGACGATTTCACCTTCCAGCGTCACACAACGAACACCTTTTTCTCTTCCAACGAGCTGGCGCGCGATACCCACATCAGCAACAACGAGTGTATCGTCGAGGAGGACGCTGTACAACTCCCTGAACCGCTCTTCAGTGTGCACGAGGCTGCTCGCCCAACCCACAATGCCCGGGTCCGCGAAGAGAGGACGATGGTCCATCAATTTCGGCAGGCGGTCGAGACAGATGAATGTTGCCTTCCCTTTCTGATGTTTCTTCAGGTAGTCGATCGCGGCATAGGCATTATCAACACTTGCAACAATCACATATCCCGAAGCCTCGCCCAGAGCCGATTCGATGGCGACGCGGTAGCGCGGATCGACTGTCGCTGCCTCGCCCACCGTTGTGTCAACGATCGATTTCCAGTCTCCGCTCTTGATCAGGAACTGAGCACCTTCCGAATAGCCGTCATAATTCTCGACCAACCCCTTGAGGAAATCCATCTTCGCCTGCTTGCGATCGATGATGCTGCGGAGTTCGAAGTCGCGGACGCGTAGCGTCTCAAGTTCTTTTTGGAGCTCAACCTTCCGCTCCTCCATCTGATGGACTCTGACTTCCGCTTCGGCGTGCTTGCGACGCAGCTCACGATCTTCCGCACTCAAGTGAAGGATAAGCTCCGAGTTCTTCGCGATGTCGTCGGTCGAGAGCTGATTCTCTTCTGTAGTGTAGTCGATGCGACCGCGCAGGTTGTCGGTGCGCGCCTTCGCCTGTCCCTCTCTGTTCCTCAACTCCGATACTTCGTGCAATAGCGCAATGACCCGATCCTGGTGGACCTTCATTTCCGCCTTCTTGTCATTGAGCTGTTGCTCGAATTGATCGAGTTCAGTCTTCTTCTGCGTGTAGGTTTCTTGCGCAACGGTCGACTTCTGCCGCACATCTCCGAGCTTGAGCTGGAGTTCCTCCTGTTTTCGTCCCAGGTCTTCCTCCTGTTGACGAAGGTGGACTTTCTCTTTCTCGTACCGCTCGATGTTTGATGAGAGAGATC
>JBGPAN010000561.1:0-3199 GCA_041480785.1 Bacteroidota bacterium
GGGACGTTGATGGCTATAGCTAAAAGCGGATCTGGGGGAAGTCAGTATTCGACCACCGGATCGGGCCTCAACACACCATTGAGCGGAGTGACGTATATTGATCTGCCTTCGGTAGGTCCGTGGCAGCCCTCAAGCCTTGATGGTACTGGAGTGCTGATAGTTCATAACGCCGCCAAGAATGCCGCCATAAAAAATCTGAACTCGGGGACATTCAAAGGTATCATTATCGCTGACGACATTGTTCATATTCACTCCACGATCATTGGCGCTGTTATAGGTCTTTCTCCAAATCCTTCAGAAGGAAATTGCATCGGGAACGGTAATGGGTCAGTCCTCTTTTCACGTCAGGCAATTAACATGGCTCTTGGTGCGCTAAATCCTTTTGGGAGCTGCCAAGCATCCGTTCTCGGTTGGTGGGAATAGAGCGCTCCGGCAAAGTCAGGCAGTGTTACCCCAATGCCAATTCGAAGCTGCAGTGCAAGGATGCAGCTGATAGGATTCCGGAATGACTCGAACCAGGTTATGCTTCGAAGCTGTCGGCATGAGCAACTCGGCATTCTCGATAATAATGCGATCCCTCTGCTGACGGAGCTTCAGTTGGCAATGTGGCAACTGCAGCGACTTGTCCCCAACCGCTTTGTCGTGTTCTCGCATAAAGGCTTCCAGCGAAACTGCCAGCCAGTGGATCCGCTTCGTGATCCGGTCGCTTTCGGCCTGCCTATATTTTTCGATGAGAATCTGTTCCTTTGCCGCCAGGGATTCCACGTCGACAAGTTTCTGCTCCAGCTCTGCAATCTTAGCCAAACATTGATCCGCTTGCAGTGTGTTCAGTTGCAGACGCCTCTCTTCGGAACTGGATTCGATCTCCGCTAACCAGGTCTCAACCCATTGGTTCGTCATACGCCCCTCCACGTTCCGCAGCCTCGTGCGGTGGTGACGGCAATGATTTTCACAGCCCCCTAGATTCTCAAGCCCGAACAATTTCGCTCGCTGCTGCATCAAAGATATCAAATCGAGACAATATTTTGGCCTTCAAGAATCATCCATCCGTGGGACTTTTGTGAGGAGAAGCAGAAAAACCATAGCTTCTCATCGGCCTGATGGCACTGGCGACAACCCGGTCATTGCTCGGTGCTCTATCGCCTGAGGGCATTGGCAAAGAATCGAATTTTGTCGTACCGTAGGTTGAATACTGAGGACAGTACCGTGAATCGCTGGTTCTTCGCCTTGTTCCTGTCGGCAATGTTTGCGACGCCTTCTCTTTCGCAAGGATTCTCGCAAGCGATCGAGGACAACTCATTCTTGATTGAAGAGGCATACAACCAGGAAGATGGCGTCGTTCAACATATCTTCAATGGATACTACTTCAGTGATCAAAAGGATATGCTCTACACGTTTACGCAGGAATGGCCGATGGGTGGCCAGACTCATCAGATCAGTTACACCATTGCCTATCAGACTTTCGGCAGAGGCTTGAGCGGCATTGGAGATGCCTTGGTCAATTATCGGTACCAACTGTGGGGTGAAAAAGACTGGTGCTGGATAGCGCCACGTCTTTCCATCATTCTCCCAACGGGGAAATCAGCGGAAGGGCTTGGAAACGGCGTTGTCGGCGTTCAAGTAAGTCTTCCCGCCAGCAAACGTTGGACAAACGAGTTTGTCTCTCACGTTAATGTGGGGGCGACACTCTTGCCAAACGTGGAGAGTACAACCAGCGGTGGGAACTCTGTTCGAAAAACTCTTCAGACGTATACCGTCGGGACGAGCGGAATCTATCTTGTCTCCAAGAATGTCAACTTGATGCTCGAGCTTCTTTACAACTACAGCGCTTCGATAAGCGAATCCGGCACCGTCGAATTTTCGTCCGGAACGATTGTCAGTCCAGGGTTCCGCTACGCGATCAATCTTGGAAAGCTGCAGATCGTTCCGGGGCTCGCAATCCCGATCTCCTTCACTTCGACGTCAAGAAACCTCAACGTTTTTGCGTACTTGTCGTTCGAGCACCCATTCTGACATCGATTGTCACTAGAACCTATTTCCAAAACCTCTTCGCGCCCCTTTGCGCCCTCGGCGGTTTGAATCTAACCGCAGAGAACGCAGAGAAACGCAAAGTAAATCTCGCTGTGGAACTACTCTTTAGTATATTAGAGATGGCTTTTAGTCAGAAATGAAAATGGCCCGGGGGATCGGGCCATTGTCGACTTGTCATGTAGGAGTACGAAATGAGAGCGCACCGCTCAGTCAATGCACTCTTACTCGGCGTCTACACTCCGTACGGCACCCAGATGTTCTTGACTTGAGTCGATTTCAAAAGCAGTTTTTCGCTCTTGATGCTTCTCCAATCGATCCGCTCTCCATCCGAAACCCATGTCTGTTTCATATTGCTGATCGAAGCCTCCTCGGCAACTTTGCTGCTTTCCGAATCGCCGAAAGACCAGATGGCGTCGACATCCTCATGCTCAGCGAGAACTTTCGCGATGACATCGGGGTTCTGTGCGGTCAGCATGTTGATCACCCCGCCTGGAACATCGGAGTGTTGAATGACCTGAACCAGGTCCATGGCGGTCATCGCATATTTCCCGGCGACGACAACGACGGTGTTTGACATTGCCACGGCTGGTGCAACAATGGAAATGAGCCCAAGAAGCGGAGAATCGTCCGGGGCGCGCATGCCGATCACACCGACGGGCTCGCGAAGCCCCACCACGAGCCTTCTACCTAGAACAGGCTGAACCAGACCTCCAAACTTGTCGGCGTATGCGGCAAAATCAAAGAGGCGGCTGACACTCTGCTCGACCTCATCGAGCGCTGCTTCCATGGTGCACCCTGTTTGTCCGCAAATCCCGTCTGCAAAACGCTCTTTCTCGCTGAAGAGATTCTCAGCCCAAAAGTACAGCATCTGCGCCCGCAGGTGCGCTGCCGACTCGAACCATGAAGGGAAAGCCCCCCGCGCCGCCTCAACGGCGTTGCGAACGTCTTTCCTGTTGGCTTCACCGACGACGGCCAGTAGTTCACCGGAGGGTGTGGTTATGGAAAAACTTCCCGCCTGATCGGGCCGCGCGAGTTTCCCGCCGATCAGGAACCGATATGTTCTGTCGACTTGGTTAATTGTGCGTTGTTTGCATCCCGCAATTTTGTCTTGCGGGAGTGAGTGGTGAGTGGTTAACTCGTGATTGGTTAATTTGTGGTCCCCAAGGGA
>JBGPAN010000562.1:0-3191 GCA_041480785.1 Bacteroidota bacterium
CGTGACGGCTGCCGAAAATTTGTCGGTGAATGCACGTGCGTACGACAGACCGACCAGATACGAATAGGGACTGAAGGATCGTCCGGTCAGGCCAGCATTGAAGAACGGCGCACCATTCGCGGGGACTACCAGATCGACAGCATCCGCACGCGTCTCTTCTATCGATCCGAAATCCACGTACTGGAATTGAAAACCCAGAGTTCCCCAATCTCCCATGGGCAGCCCGTAGGCCAGCGCGACCTGTTTTGTGTCGAACAGCCACATGGTGAGGGTGGAGGTCATTTCATGGTTTTCCAGCTTTGTCAATCCCGCTGGATTCCAGAAGGTTGCATCTGCGCCGCTTGCAAGCGACACATACGCGTCGCCCATTGCTGTGGCACGCGCCGTTGGCATCACTTTCAGGAACTGAAGCGAACTCGTGCCAACCTTTTGGGCATGAAGTTGTCCGATGCAGGCCGCCAGCAAGAGCACGGTACCGAGCGTTCGAATGAAGGGTTTCATAGTCATCTGCCTTGCTCAGTTGATAATGACAAATTTGCCATGGGTGCGAGAGCCATCAGGTGTGTCTACGACGTAGAAATACACGCCCGCGGCGATCAGCTGATTGTTCCGTGTTACCTGGAAATAGGGATGATTGATTTTGTCCTCGTCGTGTTCGATGGTTTGAATCAGTTGCCCGCTGTACGAATACACTCGAATGGTGCACGTCCGCGGGAGATTGTAGAAACGGAGCTGGGAATTGATATCACCGCCGACGCTTTCACCGCTCTGACCTGACTTGATGAGAAATGGGTTAGGGGCGACAAACACTTTGCCGAGCGACGATGCGGCCCCGATCGACGATTGATGCAGCGTCAAGTTCGTCCGGCCGCTCTTGTTCCCCTTGTTGTCGACAGACAAAACAGAGTAATAGAAATAATCTCCAATCCGAGAGTTCTTGTCGATGAACTGGTACTTTCCATCAACAAAATACTGTGGATTACGTTTCGAGACGTCGACAAGTTTTGTCCAGGGTCCCAGTGGCTGGGAAGCCTTGTACACTTCATAGTGATCGAAGGTCCCCTGCAGTCTTGGAGCCGTGAACGATTCGACCTGCGGTCCCCAGACAATTCTGTTCTCTCCCAGCACCGTGTTTTCCAGCACAATGGCCGGGGCCGGCACAGGAATCGGAACAGCGTACACGCCATGGTCGCTGTATTTTTCCGGCCAGAACTGTACTGAGTCGTGGTTGACCAACGGTTCGTTCGTGTAAGCCTGGATGGCACGATCTGCGACCTCGCGCACTGTCACGACATTCGAATTGACATAGTCGGGAAGAGGATATTTGCTCAAATAGTCGCTGCCGAAGACTACCGTATTCAGGGAGAACTTATTGAGTTCCTTCTGGGTCTTCGGTACCCAATAGTTTGGCACCGTATAGAATGCGTAGAGCGAATCTCCTGCTTCAGCAGTGGGGGGAGAGGTTTGCCCGTTGCTTCCACCTATGTCTTTCACCCCTGCGGCTGTTTCTTCCGGACGTGCTGCTCCGTAGCCACAGACTTCGGCAATCGTAATGTGAACCTTCTCGCCCGGATTGAGGTTGTATGGCCCCAAGGACATATTGTGCCCTATTGCAAAGTAGTTACTTTGCCGCCAGTTGAAAGAGGCTCGACCCACCCAATCTGCACCGAAAATAGTTTCCTTAGTATTTGGACCAAGCTTGAGACCTTGCTTCATATCCAGGACATAAGGAATCAGCTTGCCATAGGCAGTCATTTGCGAAGTTTCCAGCCGCTGATAGTACGGTTGCTTGATGTGCCCCTGGGAATCCCAGGAGACTGTATCCGAGCCCGTGATGATGCCCGTGGCTTTGCTTCCGTCTCCTTTGCGTACAAGATGAAGTGTATCGTAGTACAGCACCATGAAGCCTGCCGCCTGGGGTGAGAGCAATCCACCGCCGTTCTTCCCCGTTGTTGCCCACTCAGAGAAATACTTTGGCTCAGGATTGCCAGTGCGATGCAGACCGTATTGCATCCAGCGCTTCGGATCAAAGCGCGCGAAGTAGTCTTTCTTTTCGACGACACTCGGAGTCCAGGAATTGGATGTTCTCTCATACCCGAATTTCCCGGAGGTCAGTCCGTGGTCAAAATTGATGATCAAGTCAATGAGCCTCACCGGCCTCGGGGGGGTTGCAGGATTTCCGGTCAGATCGCCTGTGTTTGCAAATTCGTACTCGTAGATAATGAAATCATCGTAATCGGGGAAGCTCCACGCCCGGCTTGTACGCGTGACGGTTACGCCGACAGGGGTTGCCCATTTGGAGGTGATGATTTCTTCTGCTTCATTCGGGTTGTAAACCGGATTCAGGCTTCCGTCGGCAAGAACCGGGTAGTTCTCGACGCGTTGCTGGCTCAATGGAAATGAACTAATGTACTCCGCGACGGCATCAATCATTCCCCCACACATGGCATAGAGTCGTGCAGCAGAGTCAACCCGGTCGGCAGCAATTTGAACTCCTCCGCCGTACGAATTGTGCTGGCCGGTGTATTGTTTTCCGTCAACGATCGTGGCGGAATTCGCAGGCCATTCAAATGAGGGAATGCCGAGCTCGGTATTGGCATTCGAGGTGACATATTTTCGGCCAAGCTCGCCCGTGTTGTAGACGGTCTGGCTTAGCATTCCGCGCTTGTGAATGAGATAGTCCTTCTGCATCTGTGCTGATGCGATGCTTCCAAGCAGACAGAGAAGGCAGGCAAACTTTTTCATCGAGCCCATATGATGCTCCTGGAAAAAGATCAAAAGTTGATAATCATTCCGAACTGTGCCGACCTCGGTTGGTTGGAGTAAATTCTGAATTCCTGGTTGATCAAGAATCCCGGGCGCAGGTCGTCTTCATAGTATTTCAGTGCCAGATCTGGTCTACGATTATCGTAGAGTGGGTCGAGGCCAAGGGCTTCTGATTGTTCGTACCGGATAGTCCATTTCGAGAGATTGCTTGTATTATTGATATCGGGATTGAAGACGGCAGTGTAGTTGTAGATTCTGGTATTGAAAAGATTGGAAACCTCGAGATAGAACATTGCAGTGGTGCCAAAGAACCGGGATATCTGCTTTGTAATTTTCAGATTCGTGTTATATTCATTCGGGGCCCGCTTGTTCATGAGAATTCCCGGGTTGAGGCGTGAGGTATATGGGCGGCCACTGCGGGCAAA
>JBGPAN010000563.1:0-3179 GCA_041480785.1 Bacteroidota bacterium
ATAAGAATCGGCGTGAGGATTTTTTGCTCCCTGATTTTTTTGCAGGTTTCCCAGCCATCTTGCTCTGGGAGCATGACATCGAGGAGAATCACATCATTGTCATTCACAACGGCAAGCTCTTCACCCTTGAGGCCATCATATGCTATATCGACAGCAAACCCTTCCGCACGCAGACTTTTCTTGAGGGATGCTGCAATCTTCCGGTCATCCTCGATCAGCAAAACTCTCATGGGCTTCAGGCTTCGTGATAGATTCTGCCTTAGGACAAGAAGCATGCGGGCCGGAATCTTCTCCGGCCCGCATGGCTCAACACTCTACAGACATCAAGATATTGTTACCCTCAATACCGTCCGGTTCTCATCAACGGTCAATGATGAGGACCATGAAACTCCCCGGCTCCATTTGTGGCCTCGGATTGGGTCGATCCGCAGTCGGTGCAGGCGGAGGACCATACGTTGCACCGGCCATGTAAACTTTGTGCGTCTTGGCGTCCAAAGCCATCGTGCGGGATCCTCTTTGTGTCGTAACGTTTTCGACCACGACAAACTTATCCAGAGTCTCCTCTTGCACGACGGTCATTGTCCCTTCACCATTGGAACTGAATGCGTAATGCGTCACAGGGTCATATCCTGCAGCATCGACGCCCGCACCGATCGGCAGCGATGCAACCACTTTCCCTGTGGCCGCATCGAGTACTACCATAAGCTTGTTGCTGCAGACTGAGAATAGGCGACCATGCTCACGGTCAAACGCCAAACCGCTTGCCTCTTCACCTGGGGCCAGCGGCCACTGTGCCAGAACTTTCAGAGTTTTCGCTTCGAATACAGCAACCGTGCTCTTGTCCTCTATGTTGACGAAGATTTTGCCCTTGAGATCTGTCACAGCAAATTCAGGCTTCCCGCCAAGGTCGACGGTCCCGATAATTTCGTATGTTTCTGCATTGAGTGCCGTTGCGTTGGCGCTACCGCCGTTGAATGTGAACACTCTCTTTGAGTACGGATCAAAAAGAATGGCGTCGGGATTGCGCTGCTTCAGTTTGATGTTCGCCAGCACTTTGAGGGTCTTGAGGTCAAACACCGTCACCGACGAATCACGACCGTTACTTGCGTAGCCGCGGCCCAATTCCTGGGCGAGAGCAATGCCATGTACACCAATCGTACTGGGGATTTCCCCAACGACTGTCTTCGACTCGGTGTCAAAAACGATGACACGTGTAGCGTGCGAGAGATACAACCGATGAGCCGTCGTATCAACAATCGCGTAATCCCATCCCCCATCACCACCGATCTTCACCTTATCGACGACCTTGTAACCTGACTTCGAGTCTTGTCCCCATGCCAGAGCAAGGGCGATCAGAAGTAGGGTGCAGACAATGAGCAAACGTGGAGTTTTCATGCTGACCTTCCCAGTTGGCGTAGACCAACCTTGATGTTTGAGGAAATAGGTTGTCTGACGTGCGTCTCGAGCAGCGTTCCTCGAGAGCGTCAGCTGACTGAATGACCCGTGATCCAAACCTTGCGTTGAGACAAGAGGCCAACGAATCGGAAATCCGGAAATATATACTGGAAAGATACCGGAACTTGATGAAAAGAGGGTGAAAAAACGATCCACGATGCCGGAACAAGGATGGTCCATCCCACATGAGGCAAAACAGCGGGAATTTCTGTGCAGATATCGCTTGTTGCTCCCTGTCCATCGACAGATCAGTTCTATCGTTTCGAAGTCAATTCCGGATACTTCTTCCGAAGATCACCGACGATGAAATCAAAGGCCTCCTGCGGGGTTTCAGCAAACCGGAAGAGTTTCAAATCGTCCGGGCCGATGAGTCCCAAATGCACGAGGTTGTCGAAGTTGACTGTTTTTTCCCAGTGCTCCCTGCCATAGAGGACCACGGTGACCTTTTTCTTGAGCTTTCGGGTCTGAACGAGTGTTAGCACCTCAAACAACTCATCAAACGTTCCAAAACCTCCTGGGAACATCACCATCGCCTTCGAAAGATACACGAACCAGAGTTTGCGCATGAAGAAATAGTGGAACTCGAAGTTTAGCTCGTCAAGGATATAAGGATTCGATGTCTGTTCAAGGGGCAAGCTGATGTTCAGTCCGACGGATCTGCCGCCAGCCAATTTCGCTCCTTTGTTCGCCGCTTCCATGATTCCAGGTCCCCCCCCTGACGAGATGACGAGCCGATTCTTCTCCTTCAGGCCGCTTGACCAGGTCGTCAGGAGTTTCGCGAGCTCAACGGCATCTTCGTAGTACCTGGACATTTCCAACTCGATCCTCGCTGCTTCAAGGTCTTTCTTCGACGAAGAATTCGGATGCTTTCGTGACAGATCTTTCCACTTCTTGAGTGCATCTCTTCGGGGCTTGACACGCGCCGAGCCGAAAAACACTATCGTGTCCTTGATACCTTCTCTCCTAAACCTTCTTGCCGGCTCGAGAAACTCAGATATGAGTCGAATGACTCGGGCATCAGGGCTGTTGAGAAACTCCAGGTTGTGATAGGCCTTCATACGTCTTATGTAGTTGTTTGGGAAGTGTCAATTTTCATATATCACACAAGAAGTTAGTCAGATCTAGCTGATAATGCCTGAGAATATCTTCAAGTTGGTTTAGTACCCTGCGAATCAATCACGAGTTTGATTTCATTCCCCCCTTTGTGAAAATATAGTCCGTTGATAGATGTTTCTGAACCGGTTTTCATGTAGCCCAGACCCCGGCACTCATGAGAGTCCCTCAACCTCACTGCACTCGTTATGCTTCCCCACTCTTGTCCCGTAGAGTAGATCTTTTCCGGAAGTTTTACAGGCAATTCCGACATTTTGAGTCTCACCAATCCCCGTTGGACCTTTTTGTAAGTATCCAGTCTTGCGACAACCTCTTGGCCAATGTAACATCCCTTTGTGAAGCTCACGAGAGGTAGCAAGCCGGCTTCCAGTGGATTGTATGATGTTGAAAGTTCATGAGGATAGCCAGGTATTCCACGCAACACCCTATACTCTTCATAGTCTTGTTCCGCGCTCTGGACGAAATCGGCTTCTAGCAGCCACTTGATCACGGCACCGCTAGATTCCTTGGCAGCAAGCACGTGAGTCAGCTGCACCGATGCCAATGTTTCCCCAAAGACTCGGCAACCAGTCAGGGCAAGAGGGCGTATCAAATCTTCCATGCTTTGTGTC
>JBGPAN010000564.1:0-3160 GCA_041480785.1 Bacteroidota bacterium
ATCGCATCGAGGAAGAAAGTCTCAATGGGAAGAATCGTGCCGTTCACTGGCGTGTACTCGCGAAATGGAGCCTTGCTGACCGTCGAAATCGTAATCTTGTCCGCCTCCACATTCAATCGCGACCCTCTGTCGGTCATCACGAAACTGTAGATCACAAGGACCAGGAGAAATGAACCCCCAGATGCATAGATGATGCGCCTTGGAGTCCAGAGTTTTTTCTCGATCTTTCGATCCATCCCGGACTGGCTGAGATCGACAGATGGTTGCTTATGTGTTGACTGGTTGCTCTTATCGTCCATTGTGTTTTGTCTCTCACAGTTTTCGAGGGAAAGACACCGCGAAAACTCCACGGTGCGTCTCCATGGAGACAAGTTCCAAGCCAGCCAAATCCCTTGAAAATGAATGAAAAATCGGGCAGCACTTTGCAAATGTGTCCGTATTCATTACATTAGGTGTCCGGAATCGGACACCTATTCCTATGTGTCTTCGGAAATGACCGGATTTCGCAAGTTCCTCCGGCCTTCCTTCCGGCACGGGGTTGGCATCTACTCCAACGGACTAATACGATTTCCGGAAGGTTGCCATCTGAGCTCTAAAACGATGAACGAAAAGCTGGGAAAAATACTCGTTGTTGATGACGATAGCGATGTGCTTCTCGCCGCAGCGCTCTTCCTCAAACAGCATGTTCAGTCAGTGCGGACGGAATCAAAGCCCACTCTGATTCCGTCGCTGATGAAAGAAGAGAACTTCGATGTCATCCTTCTCGATATGAACTTCACACATGATGTTAGCAGCGGACAAGAGGGTTTCTTCTGGTTGGACAAGATACTGGAGCTTGACCCACTTGCAGTTGTCATCTTGATCACTGCATATGGAGATGTCGAGCTGGCGGTACGTGCGATCAAAGCTGGCGCTGCCGATTTTGTCCTCAAACCGTGGCAGAACGAAAAACTCCTCGCCACGCTTTCCGCAGCTATGGCCATTCGCCGATCCCGTGATGAGGTGGAGATGCTGCTGTCACGACAGCAACATCTCGGTGAAGACCTCGATCACCACTTCCAGGGGTTTGTAGGGAACTCACCACGCATGCGCCAGGTATTTGCGACCATTCAGAAAGTTGCAAAGACCGATGCGAATGTGCTCATCCTTGGTGAGAATGGAACCGGCAAGGAACTCGTCGCACGAGAGCTTCATCGACAGTCCTACCGTTCTGAGAATGTGTTCATCACAGTTGACATGGGAGCATTGAACGCCGGGCTCTTTGAAAGCGAGCTGTTCGGGCACATCAAGGGAGCGTTTACAGATGCCCGAGAGGATCGGGCCGGACGATTTGAGACTGCGTCGGGAGGAACTCTGTTCCTCGATGAAATCGGGAATCTCCCTCTGGCACTGCAGGCAAAGCTCCTCGCCGTGTTGCAGAACCATGAAGTAACGCGCATCGGCTCGAACAAGTCGAGGCAAATCGATATTCGGGTCATTTCAGCAACCAACATGCCGATCCATGAGATGGTTGGAGAGAAACGGTTCCGGCAAGACCTTCTGTACCGCATCAACACCGTCGAAATTCAACTGCCGCCGCTGCGTGACAGAACGGACGACATTCCGCCTCTCGTGAACCATTTCATCTCCCAGTACTCGAAACGCTATCACAAGTCAAGGGTTCTCGTGCCTCCATCTACCATGAAGGGACTCGAGCAATATCGCTGGCCTGGGAATGTCCGGGAGCTCGAACATGCCGTCGAACGTGCAATCATTCTGTCCGAAGACGACGTCCTGCAGCCGGAAGATTTTTTCCTGACGGACTCAATGGTATCGAAGGACTCCCCCCTCAAAGATGCGTTCAAGCTGAATGAGGTTGAAAAGTCAGTCATTCAGAAGGCACTTGGCAAGCACGGCGGGAACATTACGCAGACTGCGAAAGAGCTCGGACTGACACGGACCGCTTTGTATCGACGACTTGAGAAATATGGCCTCTAGATCATTTCGGCTCAACGTCGTTGCACGTTCCCTCGCCCTCGGAGGCACCCTCTTCCTCCTGTTCTATCTGTTGACTCAGACAATCCTTTATGCGACTGCAACCGTCATCGCACTGATTGTTGTCTATCAGATGTATGGGCTGGTTCGCTACGTGGAGCGGACGAATGTTGAACTGAGTCGATTCCTGCGATCCATCCGGTATGCGGATTTCTCCCAGACATTCTCCTCCCGGGGGAAAGGATCGTCGTTCGACGAGTTGAACGCGGCATTTACCGAGGTGGTTGAGGAATTCCAAAAGGCGCGGGCGGAAAAAGAAGAGCACTTTCAGTATCTGCAGACTGTTGTCCAGCATATCGGTGTGGGGCTCCTCGCGTTTACAGCCGACGGGGAAGTGTCACTGATCAACACTGCCGCGAAGCGTCTCCTCGGCATCGATCAATTGATCAACATCAAGTCTCTGGAGCCGATGAGTCCAAGCCTCGTGCGAACCCTCTTCTCGATGAGATCCGGCCAGAAGGTGTTGGTCAAAACCGAGATCCACAAAGAACCATTACAGCTCGTCGTCTCTGCCACGGAACTGAAGCTACGGGGTCAGCTCCACACGCTTGTCTCTCTGCAAAACATCCGGTCTGAACTGGATGAAAAGGAAGTCGAGGCGTGGCAACAGCTCATTCGCGTCCTGACGCACGAGATCATGAACTCCATCACTCCTATTTCTTCGCTTGCCTCGACGGTTAATGAGATGTTGAAGTCCTCGCCGGCGCATGAAGATCATCAAAAGGCTCTGTCTCCTGAGGTTATCAGGGATGTCCAGGGTGCGGTCCAGACAATTGAGAAACGAAGCCAGGGGCTTCTGCATTTCGTGGACGCTTACAGATCGCTGACGCGAATACCTCCGCCAAAATTCCAGATTGTAAGCGTCAAAGAGTTATTTGGGCAAGCGGAGGAGCTCATGCGCCAGAGACTTGCGGAAAGCCGCATTGCCCTCGAAAAGCGGATCGAGCCGGAGAGCCTTGAACTGACGGCGGATCCCGGACTGATCGAGCAGGTGTTGATCAACCTGATTCTGAATGCCGCCGAATCAATCCAGAACATCTCACAACCGATCATTTCGTTGTCGGCTTACATCGGAGAACGAGGGCGTGTGACAATAGAAGTGGCCGATAATGGGCCTGGGATCCCG
>JBGPAN010000565.1:0-3153 GCA_041480785.1 Bacteroidota bacterium
AGTTACGATTCTGACGGAGAGCCCTTTTGGGGTAGCCTGTTCTGAGCGAGCGAAGCGAGTCGAAGGACGGGGGCACCTTAGTTACGGCAGTTGCAACCTTTGATAAATCATTTGAATTCGCCTTGTAGCTGGAGATTCTATTTTTCGGCGGGCAAACTCCAATTGGGCCTTAGTGTAGCAGGATCATCTTTTTCGTGTCGACAAATCCTCCGGCTTGGAGGCGATAAAAGTAGACGCCGCTCGCAATATCCATAGCGTTCCATTGGACCTGATGCAAACCTGCTTCCCTTTGCCCCTCGACGAGCGTGGCAATTGCCTGGCCTAGTGCATTGAAAATCTTGAGAGATGTCATAGATGATTTTGGCAGCTGAAAGCGAATCGTGGTGCTCGGATTGAAAGGATTGGGATAGTTTTCGTTGAGTGCATACATCGATTGAAACTCTGAACGACCGTCGATGATTGTGATGCTCGTGGTTGTGAGCACTTGACGAGACTCCGCTATCTTCTGGACCGCATCAAAGGAGAGCGGCGCCCCATGCATCTTTCCTTCAGCCCACAGGGACATCTGATCGCTGAAATGCTTCGAGTCCGGCAGCTCGGAATTGCCAGGCGGTATCAGTGTAAAGGAAGAGTCGACGGAGGCCAGGTTAACAAGCTGTGAGTAGCTGTTGCCCAGCTGAGACCAAATAGTCTCAACAACTCCGCAGCTCAACGGAGGCGATGAAAGATCATGTTCAGCCGCAAGTGAGCCGTAGCCTTCGAGGTTGTTCTGATATTTCATCGGGTGAATAAGCGTAAACGGTCTTGCTCCGGTGTTCTTGATCCCGCTCTGTCTATAGCATTCGCCAAGTTGACTGATGAGCCACGCCCGAATGCTTGCATCATGGAGAAGCTGACCAGTTGAATCATAATGCGCCTCGAGATCCTTGAAGAGTTGGACGAGCCCCGCAGTTGCTCCGAGATACTTATTCTCCAGAGGTGTCCCTCGCAGACTTCTATTGATTACCGTGGGAATCGCAGACACCAGGGCATAGCCAGCGAAGGACGTGTGCATCTGGAAGTCCCAACCGGTGAGGATCGCTGCTGCGGCAAGTACATCGCGATCAACCGGCTTTTCCTCTCCCACCGCAATCAAAGAGAAGAAAACGAAATCGCGAGCAACGGGGTTGACAGCATCCCGGTGAATGATGAAGAAATCATCGGGCGAGAACTTTTTGTCGATGCCGAGCAGCTCTTTGAGCCGCCAGCTGCGACCATTATCCCCGATTCCACCTCCAATAAAGTAAGGATACCAGGATCCTACCGGGCAATTGTTTGCTGTGCTGATGAACCCGGCTGCCGGATTAAGCATTCTCGGCATCACCCCAAACGGAATATACCCCTTCCATTCTTCTTCGCCGGTCCAACCCCGAAATGGAATTCCCGCATTGTGTGCACGAATGGGGAGTCTCGCCAATGTGTAGTATCCAATATTATCGAAACGGTCAGCATAGATCATATGCAGGCCGGGTGACCGGTATTTTTCCATCCCTTTGGTAAACGACGGCCAGTCGGTTGCAGCCATCATATCGAGCAAGCCCTCGACGTCCGTTGCAGGCTCCGCTGTGACCGTATACTGAAGCGAGAAAATCTCGTTTGCCAACGCGCCACTCACGAAATCGTTGACGACGGAACCATGTCTCGTCGATCTGATTGTATAAAGCACTGCGTTCGAGTTTTTCACCTTGATCACCTCCGTGCGTTCTTCCATTTGTTCCCAGGTATCGCGCACCTTGTATTCACTCGAACTCCCCTCTTTCAACTGTTCCTGAAAGAGATCTGCATTGTCAGATCCTAGCGCTGTGACACCCCAGGCGAGGTTCTGGTTGTAACCGATGAGCATTGCCGGAGTACCAGGAACGCCTATCCCGCGCACGTTGAACTTGCCTCCTTGGAGATGAAATTCATACCAGGTTGCCGGGCTTTCAACAGTGATCTGCGGGTCCGATTCGAGAATTGGCAAGCCGGTCGTTGATTTTGAACCGGAAACGCACCAATTATGACTCATGGTGGGAGGTGACCATTCCGATCCTCCGCTCTCCCCTCTTTTCTGCAGAGCTGCCTTTCCTGCGGGCTGCTTCAAATTTTGAGAATACCTCTCATATTCTTCCTTTGTAACAATAGCTGATGCATCGTCGACGCGCATTCTCTGCATTTCAGTCTCGGCAATTGCCTGTTCTCTTCCGACACTCCTCTCGAGCACTTCGAACTTCCTCAGGGCATCGACTTCGCCTGTCCAGCCGCCATCGAATCTTTCCGCAATCCTCAGGAAGCAAGCAACCCCATCGGCCGCGGTCCACTTTTCGGGCTGGCCGCCATATTTTTGAAACAGATCGGCCAGGTGTTGAGGGTGTTGGGTCATGTATGAATTTGCACCATCCGCATATGCCTGGAGGATCTGGCGAGTGGATTCAGTGAGGTACGGCAATGACCCGCTAGCATGGCGGTAGTATCCCACTGCACGCATCTTCTTGTCCCTCGCAAGATAGGTCGATCCAAATACTTCTGCCAACCTTCCCTGAATTGAATATCGCGCGAGCACCATCTGAAGAAGGCGATCTTCAGCGGCAGCGTACCCTGCGCCATAGAACAGAGCCTGCTCATTGCCAGCGACGATATGCGGTATTCCCCATTTGTCGCGGATAATTAGGACGCTGTCTTTCGGAGTTTGTGCCCAGGCGGGAGAGGTGGTGTTCAGAATCACCAGCGTGAGTACCAGAGCAAGGAACGTATTTCTGGCCATAGTATTGTTCTTCATGAACTGAGTCACCCGATCAGAAGGGTCTCCTGTGCCTCGTCACAACTCCATCCGCGTACAAAATAGTAAATTCAAATTGAAATTGATGCTTTTGTTCTGCGTCAATTAACGGGGCAAAAGGTCAAATGATCAGATCTCTCCTCTCGTTCTATCTCGGATTCTTCAAATCAAGAACTCAACTCCAGCTGGAAGTCGTGTATCTGAGAAAGCAGCTGGAAATACTGACTCGTACATCTCCTAAACTTCGACTAAGACCTTCCGATAGATTCTTCTTCATCGTTCTGGCAAACATCTTCAGCTCCTGGAAAAGTACATTACTGATCATCAAGCCAGAAACTGTTATCCGATGGCATCAA